>CAMUBM010000023.1 GCA_947087145.1 uncultured Mycoplasmatota bacterium | reverse complement strand
CCTGGATTGTCATTTAATTTTAAGAAATCTTCAATACTTGTTATTTTATTTTTTAATGTTTCTACTTCAATTCCACTAGTAACCGTTGTTCCAACAGAACCACCAATCAAACTTACATCGTTTCTTCCACCAAAGTTTAGTTGTAGTTCTTTGGCTTTTACGTTTTCTAATACACTGTATTCAGTTCTTACTGATAAGGCTCCCACGTTTGCTATATTCATTGGAATGTCTGTTCTTTCAAGTACTAAGTCTTTTACATATCCAAAACGAATTTTTTGGAAGATTGGTATTTTATTTCCTATAATTTTATGACCATTTCCATCTAGTTTTCCCATAAATGTTTGCGTTACATTTTGAGTCATTCCGCTAAAGTCAATGTCATTGTCTAATATGTAATATCCATAAGGTTCTGCATTGATTTTATTTACTAATTCTTCAGCCGTTTTGATGTGTGTCATTTCTAAGTTGGTTCCTAGTGGGTCATCTATAAAGTCATTGGTGACTCTTTTTAAGTAATGATAGTAAATCTTACGAAGATTAGTTCCACTTGTAATGTTTCGATTGCCATTTTTCGCATCATTTCTTAAAGCATCGACAAATTGTTCAATCATTAAATCAATGTTGACATATTTGTTATCAAGTTTAGATTCAATTTCCGCATAGCGGCTCATTCTGTATTCTTTCCAGTTCATGGCAGTTCCTGTTTTTGCGAGTGTTATTTTTTGAATAGCGTCTAAATCAGAACTACTCATGCGACTACCAAAGGTTACATAACCATCGACTCCAGCATAGCCTAACATTTCAAACATATTTTTCTTATTTGAGAAAGCATCTGCGTAACCATTATCATAATGTCCCATATACCAACGTGTTACCCAAATGGATTCGTAACCATAGTCATTAGCTCCAATACTGTTGATTGGTACAAGACCTCGTACACTAACTCCCCAAGCATTGTTTGGTCTTAACATAATTCGATTATCCCAAAGGGATTCTAACGTTGTTAAGTTCATGGCTTCGGCTTGTGCTTTCGTAATGGTTCCCCATGTACTCCATCCAGCTGATGTATTCATTCTGGTTGCGATTTTTGCTTGTTCTTCTGGTGTTAATTGAATGAATGCTTTTGCGGATACGTAATCTAGAAGTTCTAAGGCATCAAATTGTCCTTTAAAGTAGTTTTCTAATTTTTCTCTCGTATTGATTCGCTCTGGCGTTAAATTTTGGGTTGCCATACTTTCTTTTCCTAATGTAAAGGCAAAGTTGAAGTAATATGGTCCGACATCGTAACCACTAATATTATTGTTACTCCAATTTTCCTTTTGTTGAACATTTCCTTCTGTATATGTTTCTAGTTGTAATCTTGCCCCTTTTCTAAACAACATAATTTTATCGTAAAGGGCATGTTCAAATTCATGGGTCCAAGTATCGTAGTTTGTTAGTCCTGGTCTTGCAATAAACCATAAGAATCCTGCAGTATTACCAACACCTGCTGCGGAACCATATTGCCATGCTCCTACCGCTTCATTGAAGTTTTTAGAAAATGGTTCCGTTGTCGTTCCAC
The DNA here is from genome assembly GCA_947087145.1 of uncultured Mycoplasmatota bacterium. Lineage (GTDB taxonomy): Bacteria > Bacillota_I > Bacilli_A > RF39 > UBA660 > MGBC108787. The sequence continues at coordinate 6,756 of CAMUBM010000023.1, read as the reverse complement.
TTCTATTCCATGTTGTAACAGGAGAGGTTCCCATTGGAATATTGGTTCCAGGGAAATAACTTGTTTTGTATCCTGTAATCGTTTTTACTGTATCATAAACCATAATAGTGAAGTTATTCCAACTTTCAACATGGAAAGAGCCTGCCATTGTATCAAATTGTCTTTTAATAAGAGCAACATGATTGTTTACATGATTTTTTACCGTATTTTGGCCAGATGCCGTTGTTGGATCGGCAATGTAAACTCTTTGTGCACCAACTTGGAATTGAGCAGGTCCTGATATAATATATCCTGCATATTTCGGTAATGTTGATAAAGGCAAGATAAAGTTTTGGAAGCCTTTTAATCTATCCCATGCACGATATTTTACTTCAGGATGATTTTCCACTGGTATTTCTGCTAATATTCCGATGGAACTAAAATGTTCTGTAAACCAATCATTTATATCTTCATATCCACCAATATTTCTGATTACTCCATCTAGATAATAAGTTAAGGCAGAACTTCCTGTATATTTACTTAAACTATTTGCGAAGAATGTATGTGTTGCGTTGGTTCCTAAATTTCCTGTTAATACTTCTTCTGTTAAGTTGTCAATCGTCATAGAGTCTTTGTACATTTTTCCTTCAAAGAATAGAATATCTGATACTTTCGCCCCACCAATTTCAAAATGGTACCATCTATGGTAGTAATTGTAAGCATATAAGATTTTGTCTAATCTACCACTATCGATTAATTCTTGTTTTATCTTGTTGTTTAAAAGTTCACTATCCATATTTAGGATACTATTTCCATCATTTTGCAATAATTGTAGAGCTATTTCTTCAGCCAGTGGTTTCATCATTTCATTGTAATGATCACGATATAATCTACTATCTCCTGAGGCAGTTAATGGGTCAAGTGTCGTGGCATAATTTACATTGCTTATGTAATTTTTTATTGTTTCTACGATAGATGCGGCTTCTTTGATGGTGTAGTTGTTGAATGCATATTCTAAGTCAAAATCGTTAATTGTATATATAGCTATATTTTGTTTTGTTTCTTTGAATGTTAGGTTGTATTCTTTTACAGTTTGATCTTCAAAAACTACTTTTATACTTGTCAAACTATTTTGATTTTGCGTTGTTAAGTAAGTTTGTAATTTTCCGTTTCTATATGGCAAAATATGCTTGATTATTTTTGTATTTAATAGATGGTCATTTTGTAATTTCAACCCATCTTCAATTAGGTATTTTGCATCATAATATGGCATTAATTTGTTAATGTTGTGATACAATATGTCTTTTTCTTCCGTATATCCATTTATTTTTTTGATTCGTGTGTAGTCTGGAATATACAACTTACTATTGCTTGGTTTTTCATCGTCTGTTGTTTCTTCTGTTGCTTTCGCCACTTGTAATACTGGTGGTTTGTCATATGAAACCTCGCTGATATCCCAAATGGTTTCATCAAAGTTTACATTGTTTTTGAAGAATTCTGTTGTAAGTTCTTCTTTTGTTACTTGTTTTACACGATTTCCTGATGCATTTGTTACTAGTCCAGAATCTGCAAGTTCATAGTTGTTTGTTGATGTTGCATGTACTGTAGAACCATGAATACTATAGAAATTGCTTCCTGTTGATAAGCTGACATTGTTGATTAAGGCAGTGTTATTGTTTGAAGCAAGACCTACAATGTCTCCATTTAATCTAGCACTTACATTATTTGTGTATGTAACTTTTGTTAGACAGTTTTCTATAGTGATTAATTCTGTTCCATCTCCTGTACCTAGAATTCCACTGATTCCATTTCCGTCTTTGTTTTGTGTAGAGTTAAGGTCTCCTTCCACATAACAATTTTTAATTGCTCCACCCATCATGTTCCCCACAATTCCTCCTACTCTTATGTGAAGAGAAGTGGTAATTTTGAAGTTGGTTACACTACTTTGTTCTATGGTTGTTGAGGTTGCTTCTCCTAGTATTCCTCCTACTCGGTTGGTACCAGAAATTAATGTTAAGTCTTTTACATGAACATTTCGTATTGTTGTATTGGTTGCACTATTGGCAAGAGTTCCTCGACTATTTACTCCAGATAATTTTGGACTTTCCAAGATTAAATTTTCTATCGTTGCAGATTCAAGTGTATCAAATAATGGTTTGGATAGGTTATAAATTTTATGTCCATTTCCATTCAATGTTCCCATAAAGGAAGAGATTAATGCACTTGTATTTTTAGTGATTATGGAAGCGTCGTAATCACGGGTTAATGTGAAGGTTCCATTTGGATTTGCTTCCATTTCACGAATTAGACCTTCTAACGTAATATTTTCTGCTACACCATTGTTCATACTTCCAAATACAATTTCTAGTTTGTCTTGTTTATTATCACTCGTATATTGTACAACATTGTCAAAATCTAATGTTAGTTTTAATTGGTTGTCTTCAATTCTATATCCTGTGATTTTTGTATAGAAAGTTGGCATTTGTTTTAAGAATACTTTGGCAATGTAGTTATCTAAGTTAGAAAGATCACTTTCACTTAACTCTTTTACTTCAACGACTTCACTTTCATTTTGTTTATAAATGGATGTTCTTATGATGTCTTTCATTTCAAATTTACGTGCGCCAAGAGTAATGTCTGCTTCTAAAAGGGTTACATTTTTGTATTCATTAGCATCTTCTTCTAATACATTCATGTCTAAATCATAATCTGCTATTACTTTTACAATGTAGTTTTGATTTTCTTCTGGTTGGAAAGTAATTGTGTTGTCGCTTTTTTCTAACGTTTGTTCTTTTACGATTGTTCCATTTTTTAGAACAAGAACTTTACCATTTGTGATTGTTTCTTCTTCATCGATTACTTTGAAGGAAGCAGAAATCGTTGCGTCCATATTTTCTTTGTAACCAAATTGTTCTATTGTTGGTTTGTCTTTTAATACAGTTACTTTGATTTCATTGTTTTCTGTTAGGATTAATTCTTTGGAGTTACTTAAAGTTATTTTTTCTATTCTTGCTGTTTTCACGCCAGAGGTTCTATGACTACTGATTGTTAAATAATAAGCATTTTCTTTTTTTGTTAATGGATATTCTTTTCCATTGACTACTGCTTTTATTGGTTCAAAAGTAGTTGAATTGGTACTTTCAAAACTAATGGTGATTGGTTCTGATTTACCAAAGTATCTTGTTTCTCCATTTTCATTGTAAGTTTTGATATTTTTTAAATCTAGTTGATAGTCTGCTATCAATTCAACTTCTTGGGTTGCAAGAGTTTCGTCAGTGATTCGATTGTCTTCTTCTGGTGTTCCTTCTAAAGTATTGCTGTCTAAATCGTATGTTGCATTGATTTTTAATGTGTATTTTTTTGATGGCTCTACTTGGAAGGTTAATTCGTTGTGTCCTTTATTTATCGCTTTTTCAATAGAAACTCCATTGCTTGTCAAGATTGCTTTTCCACTTAAGAATGTGTTTTCTTCATCTTCTACATCAAAACGTAAGATGACTTCTTTTGCATTTAGATTGTCTGTTTGAGCAAAGTTTTTGACAACTGGCTTGTCTTTTAGTACTTCTACTTGTATTGTTTCGTCCGTTGTTGCAACTGCTCCATTACTATAAGTAAATTTAGTAATAGTTAGTGGATAGATTCCACTTGTATTCCCTACATTTAACGTTGCTTCGTAATTTCCATTGTCTAGTTTTACTGCAATACAATTGATGTTGTTGATAAGTATTCTTGTAATATCTTCGGTTTTGTTGCTTTCTAAATCAAATGTTAATTTTACTATTCCACCTTTATTTATATAATTGCTGCTTGGCGTAATGCTTTTAATGGCGATTCTTGGGTCTGCTTCAACCGTTTTTTCTTCTGCAAGCTCATTTGTTACTGTATCTGCATCATTTCCTGTTAAATTGTAAGTAAAATGTACTTTTACTTTGTAAGCAGTTGTCATGTGTGTTGGGAAGAATTTGTTTACCATGCCATCACTTAGTACTTCACTACGTGGTATGTTTATGTTTCCAATTTCATTGTCATTGGCATCTAAAACTTGTAGGTTTAATTCTGTTACAGCTTCGTCTAAGTCTTCTAGTTTAAACATGACTTTTAATTGATGCATTTCTGTAAATTCTGTTGTGGATAAGTCGATGATTTTTGGTTTTCTTTTATTGACTTGAATGGTAATGGTGTTGTTTTCTGTTATTGCAAATTTTTTACCATTGGATAGAGTAATTTCATCAATTTGTATGGTTTCTTTTCCCAACTCTGTTACTGCATCTAATGTTGCAATAAATTTTCCATTGTTTTCTTCTACTTCGTATTCTTTTTCACCAACTTTAATTGTCTCTGGAATATGTTTTGTTGCATTACTGCTTTCAAAAACAAGTTTTACTTGATCTTCTTTGCTAAAAATAGTTGTTTCTTGGTCTTCTTTGTATGTTTTTAGATTTCCAAATGTGAAGTTGTATTCAATTAATAATTGCAATTCTTTTTCATAGGATTGAATTCCTTTGTGTGTTTCGTCTTCTTCTGTGCTACTTAGGTTGTAGTTTAGGATAATGTTTGCTAGGTATTCTTTTTTCTCTTCTACTGAAAATTCAATTCGATTTTCCCCTTTTACTATGTTTTCTTGGGCTACTAAAGATTGATTTTCATCAAATAACTCTACATAGGCATTTTCCATACTATTTTCGGTGTCTATGATGTTAAATGTTAAGGTTAATTTTGAATCTTCTTGGTTTTCTTCTACTTTGTAGTTTTCCATGTAAGGAATTTCTTTTAAGACATCAATTTTAAATGTGTAGTTCATTTTTATTGTTTTGTCGTTGTCTAATAGGGCTTCACTTATGGTGAAATTTTTGATTCCTGGCGTATTTCCAGAATTTATTTTTATTACATAAAGAGATGTGTTTGGTTCTTTTTCTACAGTATATTCTTGATTGTTGATTAAAACTTTTTTAATTGTCGCTCCATAACTGACGTCTGCATTTAATTTGACTAAGATTTCTTGATTTTTGTTTGGATACGCATTTTCTATGTCAATGTTGGCTATTTCTACATCGTATTCTAATGTTTTTTCTATTTTTTGAATTAAAATGGTTAAATCAGTGATTGTGATTTTACCATCCGCATTCATATCAGCATTTTCTAGATATTCCCCATCTAATTTTTTTAAGTTTACTAAATGTAATTCTAATAGACTTACATCGGCATAGTTGATTTCTGCGTCTCCATTGAGTTCTCCTTTTTTGGCAAAGTTGTAAGCAAAAACACAAGTTGTTCCTACAAATTCAGCAATGATGATTCCAAGGAAAAGTAATGATAAGTTTATGGTTTTATTTTTGTCTTTTCCTTTGTGTTTGCTATATAGAATAATGATAATGATTAATTGCACCAATACAAAAATTAAAATCCAAATGTATTTGTCATTTGTTTTTTCTATTTTTTCTGGTTGTTTGTTTTCATTATTTTCAGAAGGATTTTTTTCTGGTTTTGTTGGTTTGTCTTGGTCATTTGGTGTTTCATTTTGGTTGTTTTCGTTTTCAATGGCGTCTTTTATGTCATCTGGATTGTTGTTTAGATCACCGTTTATGGTGTTTCCCCCTAATACTTCTGAGGGTTTTGTTGTATTACTAGTACTTCCTCCTTGCGCTGGTTTGTCAGGAGTAGTTGGAGGATTAGGAGAAACAGGCTCTGTTGGAATAGTTTGTTGCTCTTTTACTATGTTGATAACTGCTTCTGTATTGTTTAATGCAATGTCTTTTTTTCCTTCTGATGTACTTATGTCTTTTATTTTAATAATGGTTTTCGTTGGCTCTACATTGGCTTTTGTTTTTAATGTTAGTTTTATTACGTTTTCTCCTATTTTGGTGCCTACTTTTCGAATAGCTACAAATTCTTGGGTTTGAGGATTGTATTTTAAACTTTCCCAATTGTTTTGGCACGCAAAATCACTTTGAACAATTTCTTCAAAGATTGATTTATCGTATTCCAATGTTCCTATGATGGCATTAATCCCTTTTTTTATGTCATGAAAGTTGTCCAAAGATAAGGTGATTTCTACGCTTTCATTCGCTTTTAATTCGGTAACGTTTGCATTTAATTTTGCATCAATCGTCTGTGCTAAGACAGGCTGTATTCCAATGAAAATGCTAGTAATTAGCAATGTTATGATTCCCATGATTTTCTTTTTCATATTACTACTCCTCACATTAAAATTCTCTACTATTATCTTAGTAGAAAAATCAGAATTTTTCAACAATCTTTATTACATTCTATGTGATAAAATTGATTTTTTTCTTTATTTTAATGAAAAAAAGAAAATTAGTTCAACTACTTCTTTTTACTTCTACTTATTTATAAGATTGTCTTTTTTTCTATAATTATGAATAATATTAAAATTTTTGTAGAAAAAGTTTTTGGTAATTTATGGCAACTTTTTTCAAATTAAAAAAACCTCACTCGCTGAGGTTAATTTTCTACATGGTGCTGGAAACAAGACTCGAACTTGCGACCTACGCGTTACGAGGGCGTTGCTCTACCAACTGAGCTATTCCAGCAGATAAGAGCATTATATCAAAAAATTTTAGGATAATCTATACTTTCATAGTTCAAAATCAGTGAAAATTGCATATAATATAGCAAATAATAGTAAAAAATAGTTGAAATTTAAAATTTTTATGCTATAATTTTAATTGTCATTTGAAGAAATGCGGATGTAGTTTAATGGTAGAGCTTCAGCCTTCCAAGCTGATAACGTGGGTTCGATTCCCATCATCCGCTCCA
>CAMUBM010000022.1 GCA_947087145.1 uncultured Mycoplasmatota bacterium | reverse complement strand
TAGAGTTGTTCATAATTCCTATGGACACAGGAATGGAAAGCCTGTTATTGGCGAGCCAGTTAAGAAAAATGGGCTTAAAAGTAGAGGTGGAAATGCAGAAAAGAAAATTAAAGAAAAGTTTGGAATTTGCTAATAAAGAAAATATTCCTTATGTTCTTATATTGGGAGAAGAGGAAGTGAGGTCACAATATTGTCAAGTAAAAGAAATGGCTACTGGCGAAGAGACAACATTTTCTTTTGATGATGTACAAGAAATATATTCTTTTTTTAGAAATAAATAGAAAGTTTTATGTATCATTTTGAGAAAAAGAAAAAGAAATCGTTCATTCTGATTTCTTTTTGTATTATCTAAAATAGATAAAGATAAATAAAGCTAAACATAAACAATAGATAGAGAATTTCCAAAGTTTTCCTTTTTTAACTAGACTTGATAGCCATTTGTAAGAGAAATAAGTAACCACTCCTGCTGCAAACATTCCTAATAGGTATGGAGTAAGTAAACTGGTGTTTGCTGGGGACTCTATAAAGTCTAAAATACCAAGTCCCATGGATGCTACACTTACTGGGAAGTAAAGCATAAAGGTATATTTTAAAGCGGTTTCTCTATTTAATTTACAAAGTAGGCATCCTACTAATACAGTACCACTCCGACTGATACCAGGGCATAAAGCAACCATTTGTAAAAGTCCAATCGTAATAGCATCTTTGTAAGTAATGTCTTCGTCTTTTTTTGTGCCTTTTACATTTTTTACTAGGAACAAAGAAAGCGCAGTAATTAAGAAAGCAACTCCTAGAAGTTTAATGTTTAGAGCATTTTCAATTTTATCTTTAAATAAAGCTCCCATGATTCCTACAGGGATACTACCGATTAAAATAAGCATACAATATTTAAAATCCTTTTTGGTTGTTTCTCTTTTTTTCTTATTAAAAATATAAGTGAAAAAGGAAGTAATTAGTTTTACAATGTCTTTCCAGAATATTAGTAAGATGGCTAAGAAAGAACCAAAGTTTACAAATATTTCAAAGTTTAAATCATTTAACATATCGGTATTGAACACATTCTTAAATAAGAATAAGTGCCCACTGGAAGAGATGGGAAGGGGTTCTGTGAAACCTTGTAGAATTCCTAAAAGGATATAGATTATGTATTTCAAATTTATCACCTAATTCATTATATAATAATTTTTGAAAATAAGAAATAAAATGTTAGAGAGGAGTTTTTTGATGATTGGAGTTCTTGTTGGTATTTTTCTTGCCAGTATTGGATTTATGTTTGTTTTGCTTTATACCAATTTGCTTACACTGGGGTATAATTTTTGGGATTTTGTTCAGTTTATTAGTACAAGAGTAGAATGTTTGTTGTTTGTGTTTGGTTGGATTTTAATTTTTATTTCTATAGAAAGGCGGAAGAGAAATGTATTATTATTACGATGTTTTACTAAATTTCGGAAGTGAAGAGGAAGTGTATGAGTTTTATGAGTGGGATAATGAAGATACCATTGAGTTTGTGAAAAAAATTCCTTTGTTTCGGGTTTCAACACAGACACTTTTGGACCAGTTTAAGTACAAAACTGCTTTTACGGAAGAATTTTTAAAGCAAATTGAAAATAAAACGATTGTAAAATCAACGAATGAAACGTTATCTTATGCTTTTATTTTGAGTGATGCAAAAAATACAATAGCTCTTGAACTTGATGCTGCTGGGAAAGTCATAAATCGGAGTAAACTTTTATTAAGTGATGAAGCCAATTTACTGGAAATGTTATTTACAATGCGCGAGACGGAACTTGTTTATGAAAAGGGAGAAAAGTATAAGAAGAGAAGTGGTTTACGACAAGTGAGTGAGATCAAAAAACTGATAAAGTGTGAAATAGATACTCTTTTTACCTCTAAAAATAAGAGTAAGTTGAAATATTTGTATTATGAATGGTTTAATAAGGAAAGTGAAGATATTTCTGTTATGGTTCGAGACATGAAAAATGCATTAAAAAAAGAATACGATGTTAATTTTTCTCGTATTCATGATTTAATAGAACTTACTTATCATAAGGTGAATTAAAGATTTCCTAAACCTATTTTTTTCAAAATGCTTTCGTATTTTTCTTTGGCAAGTTTTTCGGTTTTGTTCTTTCCTTGTTCTAATATTTTCTCAATCGTATCGGAATTTATAAGTTCTTCGTATTTTTTTTGTATTTTTGTTAAGGTTGCTACCACTAGGTCAGCGACTTCTTTTTTTAAAGAGCCATAGTTGTATTCTTTAAATTGTTCTTCTACTTCTTTTATTGTTTTGTTGCTTAAAGAGGAGTAAATGGTAAGTAAATTGGAAATTCCAGGTTTGTTTTCTTGATCATAATAGACTTTGTTTTCGCTATCTGTTACAGCGGACATAATTTTTTTTCGAATGACTTCTTCAGTATCTAAAAGTAAAATGGAACCTTTGGTGTCTCCATCTGATTTGCTCATTTTTTTGGTAGGATTTTGTAAGTCCATGATTTTGGCACCAATTTTGGGGATAAGTGGTTCAGGAAGTGTAAAAGATTCTCCATATTTGTTGTTGAACCGAGTTGCTATGTCTCTTGCAAGTTCGACATGTTGCTTTTGGTCTACGCCAACTGGTACAAAATCAGCATCGTAAAGTAGAATATCTGCAGCCATTAGAATGGGGTAAGTAAATAGTCCTACACTTACATTTTCTCCTTTGCTTGTTTTGTCTTTGTATTGGGTCATGCGGCTGGCTTCTCCCATATAGGTATGACATTCTAAAATCCATGAAAGATTGGCATGGTAGACATTTTGTGATTGAAGATAGATGGTATTTTTTTTGGGGTCAATACCACAGGCAAGGTAAAGCGCAACATTTTTTCTAATGCGTTCTTTTAAAAGGTTAGGATCTTGTGGCACAGTAATAGCATGTAAGTCAGGGACAAATAAGAAAGAATCATATTCCTCTTGCAATTTTACACTTTGTTTTATTCCACCGATGTAACTACCAAGTGTTAATTCGCCACTGGGTTTTAAACCTGTTAATAATCTTTTCATAAATAAATCACCTATTTCTTATTTTAGTACAAGAAGTATAATTTTGTAAAGTTTAGTGAAAAATAGGAATAAAAGGAGAGTGTATTTATGAAGCGATTTCTTATTTTATTTCTATCTTTGTTTTTGGTAGTGGGTTGTTCTTGTAGTGGAGACAAAGCGAGTGATGCGGTGAAGGAATATTTTGCTAAATATAATAACCATCATGGTGAAGTATTGGGGGAGCTAGACGATTTGGTAGAAAAAGAAAATTTAAGTGCAACTCAGAAAGAAAATTATAAAGACATTATGAAGAAGCAATACAAAGATTTGAAGTATGAAATTGAAGAAGAAAAATACGATGGGGAGGAAGCAGTAGTGCGTACTACTATTTCTGTGTATGATCTTTATAAAGTACAGAAAGAAGCAGAGGAGTATCGCAATACCCATCAAAGTGAATTTTTAAATGACGAGAAGAAACCAGATAGTAAGAAATTTTTAGATTACAAATTAGAACAAATGCAAAAGACGGATACTAGAGTAGAGTATACCATTGATTTTAAAGTGATTAAAAAAGATGGAAGTTGGGTACTTGACTCCATTAGTACAGAAAATTTAGAAAAAATTCATGGGATTTATAATTATCAAAATGATTAGGACAATGCGTCCTTTTTCTTTTGCTTTTGAAATGTTATACTAAGAATAGAGAGAAAAGGAAAGAACGAATTATGAATTTAAAAAAAGAATTTGTGAAATATTCAAAAGAAATTGTTTATGCTATGTATGCTGCGATTGTCTATGATTGTAAAGAGTATGATGCTATCACAAGGGAAAAAATGTTGGATGCTATTGTAGAGGAATACAAACAAGAACATTTTTTGTATGGAATTTGTACAGAGAAAGAACTTTTATTTTTAAAAAATTTAGAAAATCATCAATTTACAAAGGAAGATTTGAATACTTATGCTTGGGAGATTGCTGCTTTAAATGAAAAAGGTATTTTTAGTCTCTTGACATTAGAAGTTTTTGAGGAACAAGTGGAAAATGTAAAAGATGCTCTTTCTTTTTATGAAGCACATAAAAAAGAGAAAATGCCGATGGATAAGTTGATTACTTTCATGGTGAGCATTGTTAAGATACAAGGAAAGCTTCCTACAAAATTATTTTTAAGTATGATATCTGGTATTACTCATATAGAAGAGAAAGAAATTGATGCTTGTATGGGAAATCCTTTGTTTCATTTTTATTGTGATTTTTTGAACGAATATCATGAATCTTTAAATTCAAATCAAGAAGTCATTTATTATCGGAAGTATTTTGATATTCTTGATGATTTAGAGGAAGCACGAAAGAGGTATGGAATAGCGGGAAATATAGAATTTCAATTGGAAGATTATTTTGATTCATTTTATTATGGTTTTCCTATACGAAAACCTGCTGTTAAAAAAATGGTAGAAATGTTAAAAGAAAAAAACACTTACAATTTTTTGGTGCAAACGATTGATGAAGCACGTGTTTTAAATGAACGAAGAAGTTTAGAGTTTGTAATAGAGGAACCTTTACTTTCTATAGTAAATGCTGCTTTAGATGTTATTCCTTGTGCTGCCATGAATGGTTTTACTCCTAAAGATTACGAAAAGGAGTTAAAAAAGAAAGCGGAATTGTCTGTTAAATTTTCAATGGTGCCTCAAAATAATGCCCATTTGTCTAAAAATGCCGCAGATTTGTATTATAAACTTTATTTTGGACTCCTTGAATTTACCAATTCCACTTATAATATTAATAAAGAAATTAGAAAAATTTATAAACAGGAGGGACTTGATGTTTACCAGTTAAATCCTATCGACGATTATTTGTGGGAACACAAAGAAGTTATTGATGTTTTTATAGAAAAAAATCCTTTTCATTTTTCTAAAGAAGAATTGGAAATTGTCAAAGGCTTTAAGACCGCTATTTCGAGCAAAACATTTGCGGTGGTTGGTTTTTTACGTGAATATACACAAATATTAGGGATTAATACTGGAAAACTTTATATGGTAAAAGGAATTCGTGTTGATTTGGATAAAGTTTTACCTCCGAATGATTTGCCAAAAGTGATAAAAACCACTTTGCTTATGTTTCAAGGAGTGCTTATTTTTAATGGTTTTTTAGCACCAGCAGAAATTATGCTTGGAAATGACTTTAGAGAGATTATTTTAAAAGAATATCAAACAGCTATGAAGTATTATCATTTATAGGAGGTAATGGAGTCTTATGTTTCAAGATTTTAAATTGTTTTTTGGGAAAGAGAAAGCAGAACTTTCTTTTGAGCGAAAAGAGGGGAGGTTGTTTGTACAATCTATCTATTCTTCTTTACCTGAGGAACATATAGCCCATTTTTATTATGACGAAAATGTTTATAAAATTAAGGGATATGATAAATATCCTGTTGTTAAAAATGAGGGAAGTATTTTAGAAATTGCATTAGAAAAAGATACAGAACTCGCTTTGGAAGTTGAAGTAAATTATAAATATTTTGTTAAAATGGTGTATTTATTTAGTAACGAATGGATTGATGCAGAGGTTCTGATTGAGCAAATGGAATTTTTTATAGAGATGTTACATCATAAAAAAGAAAAAGAAACAATAGAAGAACTTTTATTGCAGATAAAAAAGATACAGGAAAGTTATGGGAAGGAAAGAGCTTGGGGGAAAATAAAGGATTTGTTAATAGAAAATGAAGTGTATGTGTCTTATGCTAAAAGGATGGAAGCTCTTGATTTATTCCTTTTGATTACTTGGTTTATTTGCGCAAGTAATGTCCCTTCTATTTCGCAAGATTTTTTTTTAGAACTTGTAGAAGTTGGAAAAGGATATGCTCATTCTTTGGAAAGTTTATGGCGACTTGCTATGAATTATGATAGCAGAGGATATGATTTTACTTCTTTAAGTCGTTTCTTTTTAGAAGCGAAAGATGCTTGGTATTTTTTAGAATATTTGAGTGGTATAGAACAAGTAGATAATGAAGAAATGGTTGATGCATTAATTGCCACTGGTGATAAATCATTTATCCAATCTGTTTACGAAAGTGAATTTTCTAAATCTTTGTTTGAAGAAAAAACATTAGAAAAATTAAGAAATAGTTTGTAGTTTGAAATGCCAAACTATTTTTTATTGATTTTACATTTTTATAAAATGTGAAAAAGTCTAATAACAATTGTGAAGAAAAACGTATTTCTTTTTTCTTTTTTTCATACAATTTTATAGGTGAAGTCTATGAAAAAATTGTTGTTGTTTTTGTTGTTGTTCCTTGTTCCTGGAAAAGTGTTAGCGTATTCTGCTCGAAATATGATTGCTATGGATATGGATACTAAACGCGTTCTTTATGAAAGTAATGTAAATGATCCTCATTTGATTGCAAGTATCACAAAAATTATGACGGCAGTGGTGGCTCTAGAACTTGCTGATATCGAAAGTGAAGTTACGATTACTGATGTCGTTTTAAAGTCTTTTGGAAGTGGCATCTATGTAGAAATTGGGGAGAAAATTAAGTTAAAAGATTTACTTTATGGATTGATGCTTCGTAGTGGTAACGATGCAGCACTTGCCATTGCAGAGTATGTAGGTCGTGATGTTGATACGTTTGTAGAATATATGAATACCAAAGCAAAAGAAATTGGTATGAAGAATACAAAGTTTATCAATCCCCATGGATTGGAAAATAATAAGGGAGAAGGCAATATTTCGACAGCATATGACATGGCTCTATTATCTAGTTATGCGATGCAAAATGAGCAATATAGAGAAATTGTAGGGACCAAACATTATGTGGCTAAAAGTGATAAGAAAACATATAGTTGGACAAATAAAAATAAATTACTTACTAGTTATGAGTATACAACGGGTGGGAAAACAGGATTTACAGAAAAAGCCAGAAGAACACTTGTATCTAATGCTTCTAGAGATGGTGCCAATATTACTATTGTTACGTTAAATGATCCCAATGATTGGGAGGATCATAAAGATTTATACAATGATTTATTTCATGAATACAAAAGTGAAAAAATAATTGATAAAAATCATTTTCGGATTGATGGAGAAAGTTATTATAAAAACGAAAATTTGTTTTTAAAAGAGGATGTTTCTATTTTATTAAAAAATGATGAAAAGAACGATATTTCTTTGGATATCCAGTTACAGAAGAAAGAGGAATATGAGGATGGAGATGTGGTTGGAAAAGTACAAATTAAATTAAAAGAGAATGTTTTAAAAGAAGTTCCAGTTTATGTAAGTTTAAAAAATTCTTCTGAGAAAAAACAGAATTTGTTTCAAAAGATTTTAGGATGGTTTCGTCATGATTAATAAAATTTGGGGTATTTTTATTTTGGTTGGTATCTTGTTTACACTTTTTTTTGGAGAAATATCTAGTTTAAATGATACGATTTTAACGAGTGCTTCAACTGGCGTCAATATGGTTTTGGAACTTCTTCCTATTTTGGTTTTATGGTCGGGACTTATGAAAATTGCCGAGAAGAGTGGAGTTTTAGAGAACATTTCTCGTGTGTTTCGGCCTCTGTTAAGTAAATTGTTTCCATCTATAAGACGTGATAGTAAGGCACTGGGATATATTACTTCTAATATTGTTGCCAATGCTTTGGGTTTAGGGAGTGCGGCGACTCCTTTTGGTTTAAAAGCAATGGAAGAGATGCAAAAGGAAAATCAGGATAAAAAGCAAGCGAGTGATGGGATGATTACTTTTTTGGTTTTGAATACAAGTGGGGTGACCATTATTCCAACTACAGTGATTGCTTTACGTTTGATGCATGGGAGTGCAAATCCTGAGGAGATTATTTTACCTGCTATTTTGGCGACTCTTTGTTCTAGTGTTGCAGGACTTACGCTGGATTATTTTAGGAGGCGAAAGAGAAAATGAGTACAGTATCCAAATGCATTATTCCTTTGTTTGTTTTGTTTGTTGTTTTTTATGGTATGAAAAAGAAAGTTCTTATCTATGATACTTTTTTAGAAGGAGCGAAAGAGGGTTTGATGACAGCATTCAATATCTTTCCTTCTATTTTGGCCATGGTTTTTGCCATTAATATTTTTTTGCATAGTGGACTTTTAGAGACTCTTTTTCAAGTGTTGTCTCCTATTTTGGAAATGTTTCATATTCCTCTTTCTATCTTACCGATGGCTTTTGTGCGGCCGGTTTCTGGAACGGCTTCTTTAGCCATTATGAATGATATTTTTATAAAACTTGGACCTGATTCGTTTGCTGGAAGACTTGCTTCTGTGATTCAAGGCTGTACGGATACAACCATTTATGTACTGGCTCTTTATTTTGGAAGTATTAAAATTAATAAAACGAGACATGCTTTATCTACGGGTTTATTTGCTGATTTTATAGGAATCCTTGCAAGTTTTTTGATTGTTTCGTTGTTCTTTGGTTAAATTTGGCAAGATGTTTTTTTCCTAGGTGAAATGGGCATTTAAGACAAAAAAGTGGGCTTAGGATAATGCCTGCAATTTGACTTACGAAGTGTAATATGATAATATAGGTATCGTTCCGCAAA
>CAMUBM010000021.1 GCA_947087145.1 uncultured Mycoplasmatota bacterium | reverse complement strand
ATCAAAAGAACCAATGCCTATCATGATATTTTCAGTACAGATGGAATTGTAAGTGCCTCCAATATAAGAACCAAATTAGAAAAAAAAGAAGACATTACAAATTATCTTCCTTTAGATAGTCTAGAGAATATTTTAACTCCGAACTACCATAAATTTTTTGAATTACTAAAATTTAAAATTCTAACCACTCCTCATCTAGAAAATTTCTTAACTATCGAAGAAGGGATTGAAAATCGTTTAAAAAAAGAAATCATTTGCTGCAACAATTACCAAGAATTCATAAAAAAAATAAAAACCAAACGCTATACCTACAATAAACTAAATCGGATGTGCATTCATATTCTTTTAGGAATAACCAAAGAACAAAACAAGAATACCACCCTTTCCTATTGTAAAATTCTTGGCTTTAACCAAAAAGGACAAGAATACTTAAAGCAGCAAAAAGCAAACATAAAAATACCTACCATAGTAGACAAAAACTCTATCCAATACCAAATAGAAATAACAGCATCCTTGGTATACGACTTAATTATGTCTACGAATACTTATAACTATGAAAAGAAAAATCAACCAACAAAATTCTAATATATTACCCTCGTCTAAACAACACTCTCTGAAATTCTGGATAAGAGAAAGTTTCATTAGATGCTAATTTTTGCATATAAAACTTTTTTAATTCATACACCGTATAAATATGACGAACACTTGGAGTTATTTTCCCAAGCAACGCTTCTTCATAGTGTGCAAAATAGGCATCAAATTGATTGAGATCACTTTCTAAAGTGTCCCATCCTACACCAAGAAGAGCGCAAAAAGAAATCAAATCCTCTAAAGAACTTTCTCGTTTATACCCATTCTGAACTCCGTTTTTAAATGCCTGCATTAAAAGAGCATATTCTGACGCAATAGCATTTTCTTCCGCATAAGCCATAATATAATACGCATACCAAACTGGTTTTCTATTTCCAGTACTTAATAAAATAGCATAAGGACTTTCATTATTAATAAGTTCATTTTCTATAACATAAATATCTTTCCGTAAATTCTTTTCATTTCGTAAAGAAGAAAATTCCATATTTCGAATTGCTTTAAAAATCAATTTAAAATCCTTCAATAAATAACGATAAATTTTACTCCTAGAATATCCTTCAAATTCCTTACAATAATATTCATAATTTTCTAATAAAATAGTTTCAAAATCCATAACAAAACCTCCCTACTTTTGACAATTTTCACAATAATACGTACTTCTTCCATTGATTTTTTCATTGTGAATAGGGTTTCCACATCCCTTACAAACTTCTCCCTCTCTTTTGTGAACCATGAGTTCTTGTTGAAAGCGACCCGTCACACCTAAACTAGAAGTATAACTTTTAATCGTTGTACCACCGAGTTCCATGGCTCTTTTAATAATATTTGCAGCACTTATAATGATTTGTTCTGCCTCTTCCTTAGTAATCTCTTTTCCCTTTTTCCAAGGATTGATTTTAGAAGCAAACAAAACTTCATTGGCATAAATATTCCCAAGACCGCTAATAATCGTTTGGTCAAGAAGTATAGTTTTAATCGCTATATTCTTCCCCTTAAATTTTTCTAATAAATACTCTGCAGTTAACTCCTTTTCACCTGGTTCATACCCCTGTTTTTCTATTGCCTTATTCTTTTCTAAATCTTCTTTTTTTATAAGTTCCATTCGTCCAAACTTACGCGTATCGTGGTATCTTAAATCACTTCCATCCTTAAATGATATCACTACATGTTCATGTTTCATAATAGGTTCATTCTTACTTTTCAAAAAGAACTTTCCTTCCATTCGCAAATGGCTCAACAAATAATGATTTTCCAATTCAAAAATTAACCACTTTCCTCTTCTTTTGATATCAACAAACTGGTTATCTTTTAAAACAGAAGAAAACTCTTCT
The DNA here is from genome assembly GCA_947087145.1 of uncultured Mycoplasmatota bacterium. Taxonomy (GTDB): domain Bacteria; phylum Bacillota_I; class Bacilli_A; order RF39; family UBA660; genus MGBC108787. Next base: position 6,758 of record CAMUBM010000021.1, on the reverse strand, counting down.
AAATCCGAGACAATCATTTTCGGATAAAGTACTTTCACTTCGCGTATTCGTTTCTGTAAAATTTGTTTTTTTAAAGTGTTCCGCACCGTTTCTACTTCCGCTATTTCTGGCATAATATCACTTCCTCGTAACCAATTGCTTTAAATACGTATTAAAAAAAGAAACAACTTTTTCCATCTCTTCAAATTTTTCTAAATAAGGAATATGAATAAAAATCACTTTTGTATCTAGTTCTCTAGCCTCTAAACATTTTAAAGCATTCCAATAGAGAAAATTGCAATAAGAAGTCCCTGGACTTTCACTGAACCAATATTTTATAGAACAATAATCCAGTGACTTTTTAAGAGACTCTACAGGAAAATTTGTATACATTACTTGTTTTTTACACCTGCATTTTAATTCAAGTGACAATTGCCCTAAAACTGGCTTTTGTCCAAACATAAAAACATAATCGTACTTTTTATCTGGAAATAAACCATCAATCTCGTCATAAATGAGAGTATAATCATTTGAAAATAAAAATGGTTCAATGTATTCTTTAGACAATTGTTCCAAAAAAACTCTTGAACTATTTTCTTCTCCTTTAAAACCTGTAACCAATATTCGTTTACTCATACTATTTCCCCTCATTTCTTACAAAGAGAAACAAGCCACAAAAAAGGCTTTGTATCACCTATAACTTCTGGATGCCACATAATCCCTAATAAAGCGGCATGATTTTTGGTATATTCTATTGCCTCCACAACACTATCTTCAGAAATGCCACTTACGAAAACTGCACTAGAAGTTCTAGCAATCGCCATTTTATGTAAACTCACAACAGAAATCTCTCTTTTTCCATAAATAGAAGCGATTAGACTATTCTCTTTTAAAAATACCTTATGCATTGCTTGCTCAATACTTTCTTTCTCTTTTGTCACATAATGATTATGAAAATTGCCCTCTTCTAATGTTTTAATATAAGGTTTTTCCTTTTTATTTTCTTGATAAATTTCTTCCAAAGTTTTCGTATTCTCTTTCTCCTGTTCTTCTAGCATTGTAAGATACGTAGACAAAGCTTGCGCGCCCATACAAATGCCTAAAAAAGGTTTCCCATTTTTTAAAGCATCTAAAATACACGTGTTAAAAGAAGAATTTATTTTTTCACCACCGCACCACAAATACCCGTCACAAATAGAGAAATATTCTTCTACGTTCTCATTTAAAATCCCTATAGGAATACCACCTGCTTCAGTAATTCTCTCACTATACATCGTAACAAAACGAGCAGTATCCAAATAAGGATCATTTTCTTCATTTGTTAAATTAAATGTTGGAAGAATACCTATGATTGGTTTACTTTCCTTTATCATTTTGTTTCATACCAATCTTTGCCATAATCACTACTGACTTTTAAAGGCACCGATAATTCTATCGCATGAACCATTTTATCCGTCACAATTTGAGTAACCAATTCTTTCTCACTTTCTACCAAATCAATAATTAATTCGTCATGTACTTGTATCACCAATTTACTCTTGATATTCTGCCGTTCAAACTCTTCATAAATCGCAATCATAGCTTTTTTAATAATATCTGCACTGGTTCCCTGAATGGGCGTATTAAGAGCAATTCTCTCTCCCGCTTGACGTACCATATAATTCGAACTATTTAGTTCTTCAATTTCTCTTTTACGTTTAAAAAGCGTCCGAACACATCCCTCTTGGTAAGCCTCACAAACAATTTCATCCATATAGCGTTTCACCCCAGGATACAACTCATAATATTTCTCAATAAATTGTTTAGCCTCTTTAGAACTAATCTCCAAGTTTTCTCCCAAGCCAAAACCACTAATGCCATATACAATTCCAAAAATCACCGCTTTGGCAGTGGAACGCATTTTTTTTGATACAGCCACTTCAGGGACACCATAAATATCTGCAGCCACTTTCGTATGGATATCTTGATCATTAACAAAAGCATCAATCAACTCTTGACTCTTTGAAATATGAGCCAAAATACGAAGTTCTATCTGCGAATAATCGGCACTTAAAAAACAATCATTCGTAGGTAAAAAAGCTTTTCGTATCTTTCTTCCCCCTTCGTCCTTAATGGGAATATTTTGAATGTTGGGTTCCACAGAAGAAAGTCTTCCCGTTCTAGTAAGCGTTTGTTTAAAAATCGTATGGACCTTTCCGTCGGTATAAATAAAGTTTTCTAAACCTTCAATATACGTAGAATAAATCTTACTCAAATTTCGGTATTCCAAAATACTTGCTATAATCGGGTGACTGCCAAGTAACTTATGCATCACTTTAACATCCGTTTTATACCCTTTCTGCGTTTTCACTCCACCTGGAAGACCCAATTTCAAAAACAAAATCTCTCCCAGTTGTTTCGTACTTGCAATATTAAACTCTTCCCCGGCCATATTGTAAATTTCGTGAGAAACTCGGTCTATTTTAATTTTCAATTCCTCTTTCATCTCGTCCAAAATACTTTTATCTACTCGAACTCCAAACGTTTCCATGGAAGCAAGTACTTTCACAAGTGGCATTTCAATCGTAGAAAATAAATCAAACATATCTTCTCGTTTTAAATCCAAAACAAACTTATCTCTTGTTTCCAAAATAAACTTACTTTTTAAAGCAATTTCATAAGGCAAACGCTCCGTATCAATATTTCCTTTAAGAATACCCTCCTCATAAAGTTCCACTTGATAGCCTTCTGGACGCATCAAATAAGCAATATCATCTTTAATCGTATAATTAAGTAAATAAGTAGCAAGCATCAAGTCATAATTCACATTTTCGAGGTTATACCCTAAACGCTTTAAAACCACCATACTTTTCTTTAAATCAAACGTATACAAAATCTTATCTTCTAATTTTTTCATACAAGGAATGATAAGTTCTTTAGATATATAATATGTATGATTTTTATCACTAATTCCCATTCCTAAAATATTACCAGTATGATAATTCGTACCATCCATTTCTATATAAAAAGAAGCAATAGTATCAAGTACAAGTTCATTCTCATCCATAACCACTTGTAAGTTTTCAAGCGTTATATCCACTTCCCTTTTTTGAAAATTCTTTAAAAGCGAATAAAATTCAAGTTCTTCATAAAGAGAACGTAAATCATCGCTCCCTTCACTGCTTGCATCATACTTTAAATCCTCAAGATCCTGTATTTCCAAAGGAACTTCATTATAAATAGTAGCAATCTCTTTACTTACAAAAGCCATTTCTTTGTCTTCGAGTAACTTTTCCTTCATTTTTCCCTTGACTTCATCAATATGTTCGTACAGGTTTTCAATTGTCTGGTAAGTAGCAAGTAAATTTAATGCGGTTTTCTCTCCAATCCCTTTCACCCCTGGTATATTATCAGAAGAATCTCCTGCTAAAGCCTTTAAATCAATAACGTGAATAGGTTCAATCTTATACTCGGCAAAAAAAGTAATGGGATTATAGCGAATATGTCCCTTTTGCTTTAGTAATTTAATATCTACTTGATCATTAATCAGTTGTAACAAATCTCGGTCACTCGAAACAATTGTAGCAACAAAATCGGGGTCTTCTACAACCTTTTTAGAAAGTGTTCCAATAATGTCATCCGCCTCATACGGAGCAAGTTCAAAATACTTAATTCCCATACCCTCCAAAATTTTTCTTGCATAAGGCATTTGTTGAATTAATTCATTCGGAGTTTCTTTTCTTCCATCTTTATAAAAAGCATATTTCTCTGCTCTAAAATTTTTTCCAATATCAAAAGCGACTGCCATGTATTCAGGATTTTCTTCTTCAATAATCTTACGCATCATAGAAACAAATCCATACAATGCATTGGTAGGAAATCCCTTACTATTTCGCATCATTTTTCCTGAATATGCCGTTGCATAATAACTTCGAAACAAAAGATTATTCCCATCAACTAGTATTAATTTTTTCATACATCCTCCATATATAACTACATTATAGCATAGAATTGTCTATCCATTAAATAATTTGCAAATAGCAAAAGAAAAAGAGCTTACGCTCTACTTGAATATTTTCCATCTTTTGTGGATACAATAATTTTTTCACCAGTCTCAATAAACAAAGGAACTTTCACTTTCAATCCAGTTTCTAAAGTTGCATCCTTCATTGCATTATTCGCAGTATTTCCCTTTACAGCAGGTTCTGTTTCTGTAACCTCAAATTCAATTTTTTCAGGCAAGGTAATACCAATAATTTCCCCTTCATAAAAATCAATTAAAATTTCTAAGTTTTCTTTTAAATATTTTGTATCGTCCCCTAAAACACTAGAAGCAATTTCAATTTGTTCATACGTATTTGTATCCATGAAAACAAAATTGTCTCCACTCGCATACAAATATTGCATAGGTGATTTTGTAACATGAGCCCGATCCACTTTTGTTCCAGAATTAAAAGATACCTCAGTAATAGAACCTGTCTTTAAATTCTTAAGTTTCATTTTCACAAATGCTGCACCCTTACCAGGCTTTACATGAGAAAACTCTTGAACAACGCAAGGAAAACCTTCCACCATAATCGTCATTCCATTTTTAATATCATTTACACTAACGTTCATGTGTAATCCTCCTTACTTATTTTCCTAATTTTGATTCTTTAAAAACAGTTGTTTTTTTACATTTAGGACAATATTTTTTTATTTCCATTTTATCTGGTGTATTTTTCTTATTTTTGATACTAGGTCTTCTTGAGTATCCACATTCTGTACACTTAAGACCAAAAAATACTCGATTTAGATTTTTTGCCATGTAAGATACCTCCCTTTCTTTAATGTATTATATAGTATATTCTGCTAATTTGCAAACAAAAACCACTATAACATATTTTATAACGTATATTATTTTATAGAATGTAAAAACTCATCCATTAATGCCATATAATTAGAATAATTATCACAAATCAAATGAATGGATTTTAAATCAAAGCCATGAACATATCTATCTCGTAATTTTTTACAAGACCTATCTTTTATAGGATATTCTACACAGGAAAATAATTTATTAAGCAAAATAACATTACACTCTAAAGAAAAAAATTTAAGACATTTCTTTATATCAGTCAAATGCATTCTTATATTTCTTTTTTCAATTTTTTCTCCATTTATTAATTTATATTTATATATGATTTCTTTAACAATAACTTCACAAACAATGTATTTATTAAGAAATTGATTTACTTTTTCTATTTTTTTATGATTAGTCAGTTCATTACATATATCCATTTTCTTTTCATAAATCTTTTTTATCCTTTTATTCATATTTTTAATTATCCTTTATCAATTTTTTAAAAAGAAACACTAATCCTATTCCAACACAAGAACCAACCGTATCAATCAATACATCAAATACTCTTCCAGTTCTATTAGAAATAAATAATTGATGCACTTCATCACTACACGCATACAAAAAACAAAAAACGAATGCATACAATAAAGAATGCTTACAACCATAACTTCTTAAGGCACTATATACAAAGATTCCTAATAACAAATAAATGGTAAAATGAGCACTTTTTCGTATGTATTTTCGTAAATCTTTTACTAGCTCTTCTTTTCTACTTCCACTAATTTCTTTATGAGTGATTTTAGAATATACATTAATTATTTTTACGGTAAATCCATCACTAATCCTTTCACTCGTCTTCCCAATTTGATGAGAAAAAAGAAATATAGTACAAAGGCAAAGAATCACTAACATAGTGAAAGTGATTCGTCTACCCTTCATTTAAAACCTCATTAATCTTTTGCTTTGCTTTATTTACACTATCCATATTTGGATTCATAACATACAACTTTAATTTAGATCCCATACTATACGTTGGTTGCATGTCTCCCGTTCCAGTAACTGCAACACTTTCAATATTCCATGAAGGCATTTTATCAATTTGGTATTTAATGAATGATGTTATTTCTTCCATAGGCATATCGGTTTGGAAACTTCCATTTAAAGACTCTAAAATGCTATTGTATTTACTAATTAATACTTTGGAATTCGTTACCTTATTAATAATAGCAGTAATCACTTGTTGTTGATTTCTTCCACGATGATGATCACCATCTATATAAGTAAACCTTTCACGAGCATAAGCAAGCGCCATAGCACCACCAAAATGATTCCAGCCTTTATTAACATATTCTTTCCCATGTAAAGGCTTAAAAGCTTTATCCGATTCAATATCAATTCCACCTATAACATCAACTACTTTTTCTACTGTATTAAAATTGACTCGTAAATAATAATTAATATCAACTTTATAAAGGTTTTCTAACGTTTTAATACTTTTATCAATTCCATAAATACCAGCATGCGTTAATTTATCTTTTAATCCCGTTGTTCCAGCAAGTTGTACATAATAATCTCTTGGAGTGTTTACAAGTAAAATATGATTGGTTTTTGGATTTACAATAGCAATTTGATTTACATCACTACGTCCTCGAACACTAGTAACGTTTCCCCATTGATCAATACCACTAATATAAAGAACAAATGGTTGCATAGTAATATTGATATTATTCTCCTTTTGTTCTTTCTCTACATGTGCCTTAACTTTCACTTCAAAACTATAAATGGATTTAGTTTTATCTTCAAAATTTTCTACTTCATCTTTACTTAAAGAAACATAACCTTCTTCAATAACAATAGCATCTACTTCTTTATTTAACAAAGATTCTGCAATTCCTCCAAAACTATCAAAAATTATTTCAGTATAAGAAATTTTTTCTTTAAGTTCTTTAGAAATATC
>CAMUBM010000020.1 GCA_947087145.1 uncultured Mycoplasmatota bacterium | reverse complement strand
AATTTAACTTTCTTTTTCCATTTTTATCCCGTAGATTTTTTATTCGGACTTACTGTGCTTTTTTTGTGGAATTTGACTTTTTTTAGATTTGTGCTATAATAGACGTCATGTTAAAAAAGGGGTGTTTTTTTATGGAAAGAAAGAGAATAAATAAGATATATGCTAAGCAAATGGAAGATAAAGTTTTAGCAGTACTTGCTGATTTATGTTATAACAATTATGGAATAACTTGGGATTGTCTATTAACTATCATTAATTTTTTAAAGGAAAATAAGGCATATGGACCTAAAGGAATTGATACGATTATTATGCAACTTTGTAAAATGAATTTACGTTTGTTAGATTTTTTAGGAGAAAATACTTCTTCTTTATTGTCAGATATAGAAAAGCATAAAATGAGAAATTTAGATATTTTAGTTTCTTATTTAAATCAATCTGAAGTATGGAAAGATAAAATGGATTTATTGCATCAATACAAAAGCGGGACAATTCCTCTTGAAAACGTTGGAATTCGGTTTCCATTGATGGCAAATGGGGAAGTTCAAACATTAGGTGTGATGGTTGGTAGAGAACATTTTTATCTATTTGATCGAATTGCTAATGATTTTTCTTCTATTCGTAAAGCATTCGAGCCACTTAGAACAGATTTGCATTCTTTTGTCTTAAGAAGAGCGACTGGGTCTTTATCGCAAGCAGAAGTTCTTTTACAAATGGATTCTTACGATTATGATTTATCTGCTTTACATGAACATTATGAAGTTTTGAGAGATTGTGTACATACTGAAAGTGTTCCATCTAATATAGGAACAATTCGATTGAATAATGAAGATTCTCGAATAAAAGAAATTTATTGGAGTAGCACTTTTTTAGAAAAATCTATAGGAGAATATCAACAATTTTTTATTTCTCGTCATTTAAACGAAGGAAAAGTATTTAAATTACAAACTCATTTGCGTTTTTTAAAAGAAAAAATGGAAATGGCTCATGAAAGAGTTACGGATTTAGAACAAAAATTTTATTTACGTTGTTATATTTGTATGATTGATAATGCTTTGGAATCCGAAAATATACAAGAGATGGAACGACTTTGTAATGGGGTAATTGTTCGAAAAAAGGAAAAGAAAAAAGAAAAATTAGCTTAATTTCACTAATTTTTTCTTTTTATTTTGAAAATAGTGTTATAATGCAAATATGAAAATTAAAAGTTATAAAAAAGTAAAAAATAATTGTTATCAACTTTCCTTTGTAGAAAACAGGGAAGATATTGTACTATTTGCTGACGTGATTTTAAAATATAATTTATTAATCAAAAAAGAAGTAAGTGAAAAAGAGTTACAAGATATTTTGAAAGAAAATATTCGTTTGTCTTGTTATTACAAAGCAATCTCTTATTTATCTTTTAAAAATCGTTCGAAAAAAGAAATTCATGATTATTTGAAAAAAGAGGGGTTTAAAGAGCAAGAAATTTTAAATGCCATTATTATGTTAGAAGACAAAAAGGTAATTGATGAGGATAAATGTCTGGAGTCTTTTGTGCATGATCATGTCTATTTAGGACAATTTGGCCCGAAAAAGATTATGAAAAAAGGCTTGGAATTAGGATTTTTAGAAGAAAAACTAGGAGAATGTTTGAAAGAGGTACCAGAAGAAGTATGGAAAGAAAAACTAGAGCATTTGATTTCAAAAAAAATAAAAGGAAATCATAAAGATAGTCAGTTGAAAATCAAGGAAAAAATCGTTTCTTCTTGCTTGCAGGAGGGGTATTCTAAGAAAGATATTGTAGAAATTTTAGATGGAATGGAGTTTTCTAATGAGCGTATTTTTTTACAGAAAGAGGCTAAGAAATTGTATCAAAAATTGTCTCGTAAGTATGTTGGTAAAGAACTAGAGTATCAAATGAAAGGAAAACTCATGCAAAAGGGATTTGGCTCGTCCGATATTGAAGTTGTTTTAGAAGAATTAAAGGAGTTTTAGAAGGGGAGTATTTGTTTGTATACAATAGAAAAAAGTAATTTTGGTAGGCTAGAAAAAGGAAGAAGTATTTTAGATATTCCAACTTCTTTTGTTGTGTTTGATTTGGAGACAACAGGATTAGATTCCAAAATGGATGAGATTATTGAGATTGGAGCATTAAAAGTGGTCGATAATCAAGTGGTTGATACTTTTGAGATGTTTGTGCGTCCTAAAACTAGCATTTCTCCTTTTATTACCCAATTAACGGGCATTACCAACGAAATGGTTAAGGAGGCTTCTCGGATAGAGGAAGTTTTGCCTTTATTTTTGGAGTTTGTGGATGGTTTTGTTTTAGTGGGGCACAATGTAAATTTTGATGTGAATTTTATTTATGATGCTTCCATGTGTTTGTTTTTGAAACCTTTTTCTAATGATTTTATTGACACTTTGCGTCTTTCAAGGAAGTTGCTTAAAAACTTGTATCGTTACAAATTAGGAGAAATTGCTCATTATTATGGGATAGATACAACAGGAAGTCATCGTTCTTTAAAGGATGTTGAAATGACTCTTGCTATCTTTTATAAGTTACAAGAAGAAATTATTAATCAATATGGAAGTTTTGAAGCATTTCAAAATGCTAATTCTTATGTGCCTGTTCGAGCAAGGGATATAGAGGTTACTCATTCTGCATTTGATACCAAGCATCCTTTTTATCAAAAGTATATTGTTATCACAGGAACTATTTTAGGAATGACTAGAAAGGAAGCCATGCAAATTTTACGAAATAAGGGGGCTTATTTGGAGGACAATGTAACCAATCGAACAGATTTTTTGCTTGTCGGAACACAGAAAGGAAATCGTAAAAGTACAAAATTACGCATGGCAGAAAGTTTGCAAAATCAAGGTTCTTCGATAGAAATTCTTCCTGCTTCTGTATTTTTTGGAAACTTAAAAGAGGAAAGTAAGATATAAAAAAAGCACTTTATTTTGTGCTTTTTTGTTGTTCTTGTGCTTGTGCAAGTGCATTTTGAATATATTTTGCATATTGACTTTGAATTTCACTATCTACAATATCCATACCGTATTCTTTTCTTAAATCTTGCATTGCTTTTATACTTAGTGTAGCATCTTTTGCTAATAGATCGTCAGCAATTTTTTCACGAATGGTATCTTGTACATCTTCAAAACTTGCTTTTTCTTTTGATGCTTCACGGAATATTACATGATATCCAAGTTCGGTTGTAATGACTTCGGTTGAAAATTCTCCATCTTTTAATTCAAATGCTTTTTTAACGATTTCGTCATAACTGCTTGATAACGTTCCATCGTTGATGTATCCAAGAGAACCACCATCTTCTTTCGTGGATGCATCTTCTGAATATTCCTTGGCTAAGTTGGTGAAAGCCTCCTTTTTGTTTTCACTTTCTTTTAGTTTGGCAATAATTGTGTTTATTTTTTCTTTGGCTTCATTTTCAGCATTCGTTTTTTCTTCTGTAGTGGCATCGTCTTTTACGTTTGGTGTCACTAAGATATGATTTACTAAAACATCTCCATGAATATTTTTTTCATAGTATTCTTTCATTTCTTTTTCTGTGACTTGCTTTTTTGCATAATCTTCTACCGCTTGGCTTTGTAGTTGACTGATGTACACATAATTCTTGTAAGCTTCTACAGTAGAATAAGATGTATAAGTTTGAATGGCTGCTAGTAGGTTCTCTCCATAATTTTCTTCTAATGATTTCATTGTAGAAGCAGCATATTCTTCTGCGCTACTTAAATTGTCTTTGTATTTGTCTTCTAATATTTTTTTATCTACTAAATTGATTAGAGATTCTAAAGCAAAGTTGTTTTTTAAATCATTGTATAAATCATCTACACTAATTTTTTGTCCATTTTCAAAACTAACAATGGCCTCACTTCCATTTTCTAATTTTGGTATGGTTTTTCCACAACTACATACCATCAAAGTACATAGACCAAGTATTACTATTTTTTTCTTCATTAAAATCCTCCTTAAACAATGTTTATTATATCCAATTTGTAAAAAAAATACAAGAAGAACACTCACCAACTTTCCCATTTACCATACAATATTAGTGAAAAGACAAATAAAGGAGGAGTGAAATTATGAGTCAATGTTGTGGAAATAATGGACTTGGTCCAGCAATTATCCTTGTACTATTCATCTTATTAATTATCATCGTAGGGGCTTTCATTTAGTCTTTAAATTTAAGGAGGTGTCCGTTTAATGAATTGTTGTAAAAAAACGCAAGATAAATGTGGTAATAACAATAATAGTGCTTTTATAATCATTGTATTATTTATATTGTTAGCAATTATTTTTGCAGGATTCAACGGCTATGGCGTATATTAAAAGGGAAGGAATAACCTTCTTTTTCTTTTGTGTTAAGAATGGTTTTATTTTTATGATTTTTATGTTATTCTATTAAAAGAATAGGGTGACTAGTATGTTTGGAAAAATATTAAAGATTGAAGATAAAATTGTTCAAGTAGAAAACTTAAAAAAAGTGATACAAGCGAATGTCATTAATTTTCATGTTGTTTTTGAAGAGTCAGGAGAGACTGGTGGAAATGCTTTAAAAATTGTTGGGGAAATACTTGGAATGAATGAAAGTGAAATTTCTATATTGCTTATTGGAGAAATACGTGGTTCTGAGTTTGTTTCAGGTGTTATTCGTTATCCAAGTGTAACAAATGTTTGTCGTATTGTTTATAAACAGGAATTAGAACTTATTATTGGTTCACAGGATTATACGTCTTCTGAAAATATCTTAATTGGTTCTTCTTCTTTGTACGAAGGCTATAAAGTGACAGCGAAAATGAATGATTTTTTAACGCAACATTTTGCTATTATCGGAAATTCAGGTTGTGGAAAATCTTGTGGAGTAGCAAGTCTTATTCAAAATTTATTTTATTATAATACGAAGATGCCTATCAATGCCCATATGGTTATTTTTGATGTGTATGGTGAATATCATACGGCTCTGTCTAAAATTAATACATTGCCTACTATTAATGTAAAATACTATACGACTCGTACTGATGTGGATGAAGCAGAGACGGAGATTGTTACTATTCCTGCTTATTTTTTAGAGGTGGATGATCTTGCTTTACTTTTAAATGTGAGTGATCCTACTTTGCTTCCTATTTTAGAGAAGACATTACAATATGTGGCAATATTTAAAGGAGAAGAAGCAAAAGTTATTCAATATAAAAACTCGATTATTGCAAAAAGTTTACTTGATATCATTGGAAGTGGAAAGTCTTCTACGCAATTAAGTGACCAAATTATTTCAACATTAAATAAATTTCATACATCAGAACTTAATTTAGAAAGTCCTATTGTGCAACCAGGATACACAAGAACATTGAAACAATGTTTGAATATTGATCAAAATGGGAAAATGGGAGCTTTGCAGTTTGTTATTGAGTTTTTGAATGGTTTTATTACTTTAGAAGCGTTTGCTGTTGATCGAAGTGAACTTGTCTATACTTTAGAAGATTTGTACAATGCATTGGAATTTGCTTTAATGAGTGAGGGAATGCTTAATAATGCAACTTTGTATGAGAAAGCGAATGAGCTACGGGTACGGATGCATTCTATTTTGAATAGTGAACAAAGAAAGTATTTTGAATATGATAAAGGTTTTATTGGGAGAGAGCAATTTGTTAAAAGTATGTTTTTAACGAGTAACAACGAATATGCGCAACTTTTAAATATGAATTTCAATTATGTAGAGGAACGTTTTGCTAAAGTTTTAACGAAACTTTATATGAAATTGTTTTTTGAATTCGCTACTTCTTTAAAAGTACGGGCTAGTTTTCCTATCCATATTATTATTGAAGAAGCACATCGTTATGTACAAAATGATAATGACATTAACGTAATTGGTTATAATATTTTTGACCGCATTACAAAAGAAGGAAGAAAGTATGGTGTGATTTTAGGTTTTATTACCCAACGTCCTAGTGAATTATCAACGACTTGTTTGTCGCAATGTTCTAACTTTTTAATTTATCGTATTTTTCATCCAGAAGATTTAAAAATTGTGGTTTCGATTTCTAGTAATTTGTCATCTCAAGATATTGAGAAATTAAAGACGTTGCGTCCTGGAACGGCTTTGGTATTCGGAAGTGCGTTTCGTGTACCTTTACTTACGAAACTTAATTTACCTGATCCGATGCCACAGAGTAGTAATGTAAATATTGAAGCCAGTTGGTATGAATAAGAAAACAGTAACACTCCTAGTTACTGTTTTAGCATGTTGTAAATTTCTTCTACTGGTCTTTTAAAATTAGGAACAATGTGTAAGTGATAGTGTTTGATTTCTTGAGTGTCTAGATAATTGGTGTTGATACAAAATCCGGTAGCATTTAATTTTTCTTTTAAGAAAGAAGTTATGTTTTTAGTAACTTGATTGATATGAAGTAATGTTTCATTATCTAACTCAGTAAAGTCTTTAAAATGTTTTTTAGGAATAATCAATGTATGTCCGTTTTTTCTAGGGTGAATGTCTAAGAAAGCAATTACCATATCATCTTCATATATTTTATAGGCGGGTATTTCTCCTTTTATTATTTTGCAAAATAAACAATCCATTTCTTTCACTCTCCTAAATCAATCATATCATAAAAATTATAAATGTAGTTCTTTTTCGAAAGAATGTGGAATATTTTCTAAGTACCGAAAAGAATTGTCATTATCTACATTGTTGTATAAGTTTAGGAATATTTGGAATAATGGTTCTGGTAAATTTTCTTGTTTTAGTTTATACATCATTTTATAAAGAGTATTTAAATCTAGAATAGATATATCTATAGAAAATAGTACTTTTAGTATGATAACAGAGTAGCAATAGAGGTCGGTGTTTTGATTGTTTGAAAAATTGTATTTGTCCCATGGATATTTTTTTCCTAAATTTTGTCTTACATGCGTATAGGTTTTTAAAAAATTTAAATATTTGGTTAAAAATGCTCTATTATTTCCAATTTTACAACTATCTAAATCAATGATTTGTATTTTTTTTGTAATAGAGTCTACTAAAATATTGCTTTCTTGTAAATCACCAATAAAAAAGTCTGTTAATATATTTTCTTTGGTGCGAAGATGGTTTAACGTTTCTAAAATTTTTCCTATGTTTTGTAGGACAAGAATTAAATCATTAAAAGATGCTCCATTTATTTTATACGTTCTTAAATTCGTTGGGTATCCTTTTTCTATAAGAATACCTGTTATTAAATCATTCTTTCCGTAAATGTATTTTTTAAAAAGAAGAAACTCTGGTAGGCGTTCTAAATCTTTTCTTTTTTGGTCTATACATTTTAAAGTATCTATTTTATTTTGATTGTAAAAATGAAAAATTTTTAATAGTTCTTGCGAATTGTATTCTCGAATTTCTGCTTCGTTTGATTTGCCATGATAAAATAATGGATACTTTTCTATTTCTTCTTGGGTTAAATGTATTCCTTTCATAAATTAATTCCCCTTTATTGGTTCTGTATTTTAGCATAAATGGAATGAAAAAACAAACTCTGGGTGCACAAATTAGAGACGAGTGCATACATTAAAATAGAGGAGGGTTACAAATGGCTAGTTTTAAAGAAATTGTGACAAAAGCAATTATTGGAAAAGCGAAAAAAACAAGTGTAAGTGAATTTTCGATTACACCAGAATTAAAACCAGATACTATTTTAGGATGTTGGGTGATTAATCATAGATTTAATGGAGTGAATAATGGTGGTATAGTTAATATTGATGGAAATTTTGATGTCAATGTTTGGTATTCTTATGATAATGATACAAAAACAGCAGTGAGTACACAAACCTTTAATTATCAAGATAAAATGCCTGTGCATTTAAAAGATAATGCAACATTAACGAATAATGAGGAAATTATTGTACGTAGTTTGAAGCAACCAACTGTTACCAATGTATCTGTAAGTGACGGAGTTGTTAAATTAAATGTAGAAAAAGAATTAGGAGTAGAAGTTGTGGGAGATACAAAAATTAAAGTTTCTATTGAAGAAGAAGAGGACGATTATGAAATTATTAGTGATGAGGATATTTTAAGTGATGCAAGTGAAGAAGCAATTGAACAAATTGATGAGGAATATTTGAAGTAGTGTCAACATAATTTAGTTGACACTATTTTCTCATTATGTTATAGTATAGACACATTAAAGGAGGAGAAATTATGGCTGTTAAGTTAAGATTAAAAAGAATGGGTGCAAAGCAAAGACCTTTCTATCGTATTGTTGCTGCCGATTCTAGATTTCCTAGAGATGGACGTTTTTTAGAGGTTGTTGGGACTTATAATCCAATTACAACTCCAGCGGAGACAAAAATTGATGAGGAAAAAGCAATGTATTGGTTAAAGAATGGAGCTATTCCTACAGAAACTGTACGTAATATTCTTTCTAAAGAAGGTATTATGAAAAAATTTGCGGATTCAAAAAAAGCAGGTAAGTAATGGATAGTATTGTAGATTACACACTTTTTTTAGTAAAAAGTGTTGCTAAGAATGCTGATATGGTTGAAGTGAAGGAAATAGGTAGTACAGAAGAGACTATCAATTTAGAGGTTCTTGTAAAAGAAGAAGATATGGGGGCTGTGATTGGTAAATCTGGAAATACTGCCAAAGCCATTCGAACTATGGTACAAGCTTATTCTTACTTACACGACAAAAAACGTGTTACTATTAATATAGAATCTTTTTAAGTCAATTTTTTTGTTAATGTTTAGAGAAGCAATTTACTGGCTTCTTTTTTTATGCTAAACTTGTAATAGGTGACTATGAAAATGAAAAATAAAAAAGGTTTTACATTGGTAGAATTACTTGCTGTGATTGTTATTTTGGC
>CAMUBM010000019.1 GCA_947087145.1 uncultured Mycoplasmatota bacterium | reverse complement strand
GAACTAAAAGATTTCTTTCATACCTATAGAACCAATTACTACACTTATTTAGAAAATTCTGCTACAGGTATTATGTATCTTTTAAACAGTGAATTTTTAGAAAAAAATAAAGACAATTTAAAAGAAGTAATAGAAGAATTTCCAAACAGAGAAAAGAAAACAGAAAAAGCAATAGAAAAAATAATAGAACTAGCAAACCAAGAAAAATGGATAATGAACTTAGAAAAAATGAAATTAGGAGATATTTATATTAATTTATTTAAAGAATATGCTTTTTCGTTTGCGAATAATCGTTTTAAAAGAGAGTGGGAAAGAGAACTATACAACAACCAGTTACGAATGCAATACCTAACCCGCATGGTAGAAATTCTAACCTTACCAAATGCTTGTTGGTATATTGAAGACAATAATTTATATTTCTGTGACGATGCCCAATTAAAAGAATACAACGAATTGTATGATTTACTCATGGAAGAAAACAAACAGTTTTCAAGTGGAGTAAAAATGTAAAAGAATGGATAATAGAAAGAGTAGGAGAAAATGACTAAGCCTGTTATAGGAATTGTAGCGAAACATTATAGAAAAAAACAAAAAAGATTAGAAACGTATATAAGGGACGAAGTAGAACAAGCAATTTTTGATAATGGAGGAATTGCTATTGGAATACTCCCACCTAATATAGATAAAATAGTTGCAAAAGACGATTGGAAAGAGCAATTAACAACATTAGAAAAACATAACTTCTATGCGCAAATAGCGTTATGTGATGGAATTATTTTACAAGGTGGCGGATTTGTTGATGAATATGAATGTTTTATAGCCAAATATTGCTATGATTATGATATACCAATCCTTGGAATATGTGCTGGAAAACATAATATGGTACGTGCAGTAGGAGGTTCTATTGGAACTTTAGAAAAGGATAGCCATAATCAAGAAAAAGAATATGTTCATACAATTAAAATAGAAAAAAATACAAAAGCCTATGAAATCATAAAACAAGAAGAGATAAAAGTAAATTCAAGACACCAAAGATATTCTGTCTTCCAAGGAGATACAAAAGTAACAGCAGTATCCCCTGACGGTATTGACGAAATCATAGAAGCCCCTTCCAAAAAATTTTATATAGGAGTTCAATTTCATCCAGAAAGTCTTTATAAAAAAGACAAGATTATGAATAATATATTTGTAGAATTTTTAAAGATTTGTACCAACTTCAAAAAAAACAAAGAAAAATAAAAACTCGAACCCAATCGTTCGAATTTTTTAATTATTGTTTTCTCTAACTTCCATAATCACAGGCAAGATAATAGGATGTCTTCCTGTTAGTTCGTTAATATATGGATGTAATTCCAAAATGATTTGATTTTTTAAGTCAGTATAATTGTAATTCCCACGTTCTAAAGTGCTATTTACAATATAAGTAACCTTTCTTTCAATTTGATTAATCAACTCACTATTTTCATTGACCATGACAAATCCTCTTGTCGTCACATTGGGTTTAATTAATAGTTTCTTTGTAAAAGGGTTAATATTCAAAATCGTAAGTAAAATACCATCGTTGCTCATAAGTTTTCTATCCTTAATTACAACACTTCCAATATCACCGATACGAGAACCATCGACATACACATCTCCTGCTTGTACAGAAGGACCACGATGTATACCTGTTTTATCCATAATAAGAGTATCTCCGTTTTTACAAATGAAAATATTTTCTTTAGGAACTCCACAAGCAACACCTAGTTCTGCGTGTTTCTTAAGCATTCGGTATTCTCCATGACAAGGCATGAAATATTCAGGTTTGATTAAACGTAACATTAACTTTTGTTCTTCTTGTTTTCCATGTCCTGATGCATGGATATCACTAAATTCACTATTTGTAAATACTTGAACTCCCTTTAAATAAAGTTTATTGATAATTCGATTGACACTAGAAGCATTTCCAGGAATAGGGTTAGAAGAGAAGACAACTAAATCATCTGGCTGTAAAGTGATTTGTTTATGAACCCCATTCGCAATACGAGATAAGGCTGCAAGAGGTTCCCCTTGCGAACCAGTACACAAAATACAAATTTCATTTTTCTTTAAAGATTTGGCTTTATTATAATCAATAATAATCGTTTTATCTTCAATTAACCCATTATTAATGGCAAGTTCAATGTTTGTTTCCATACTTCTACCAAACACAACAATTTTACGATTGTGTCTTTTGCAAGTTTCAATGATATGTTTAATACGATAAATATTTGAAGCAAACGTAGCAATAATAATACGAGCAGGATGCTTATTCACAACACTTTCCAAAGCCTCATCCACATTACTTTCACTCGTAGAAAAACCAGGAGACAAAGCATTGGTACTATCACTCATCAAAAGTTTAACTCCTTGTTCACTAATTCTTGTCATTTTATGCAAATCTGCCTCAGGTCCAATTGGTGTTAAATCAAACTTAAAATCTCCCGTTTCAAAAATCGTTCCATTCGGTGTATGAATGGCAACAGCATAAGAACCTGGAATAGAGTGGGTAGTATTCACAAACTCTAACTCAAAATACTTTGTTTTCACAATCGTTTCATTTGTAATAATTTCCATTTCTGGATACTTAATATTATATTCCATTAGTTTTTTATTAATTAAATCTGTAGCAATCTTAGAAGCATAAATCTTAGGAACATATATACTTTGTAAAAGATAAGGGATACCTCCAATATGGTCTTCATGTCCATGGGTAATCACGAGTCCAACAATCTTATCCTCGTTTTGCTTCAAATACGTAAAATCTTGAATGACTGCATCGACTCCTAATAAATCCTCCGTAGGAAACATCACTCCTGCATCAACAATTAATATCTCATTTTTGTGGGTTACCACATACATATTTTTTCCAACTTCGCCTAAGCCACCTAAAGCAACAATCGACGTACTGGTACTATCTTCTTTCATAATAAATTCCTTTCTGAAAAGACGAAAATTCGTCTCAAGTATTTTGTTTGCTATAAACACACGAAAACTTATTTTTATTAGAGACCACAAGAAACCATGCACTTCTTAGAAGAAAGCAAATTTCTTATAGCAAATTTTCTTAAAAAATAAAAAATAAAGTTTTTTCTTGTCTAATAGTATAACGCAAATTCCTTTGTTTGTCTACTATTTCTATGGTATACTTAAAATAGGTGTTTAATATGAAAAAAGGATTTACCATTGTAGAATTACTAGCGGTCATTGTAATTATGGCTATCGTTGTTTTAATTGGAGGCAGTAGTGTACTAGGTATTTTAAACCGAACAAGAAACGACACTGCAAAAGAAATGCGCGAAAATTTAAAAGAAGTTGCCCTTTCTTATGCCTTTGAAAATGTTCACATTAAAACGTGTTCGAAGGAATTTTCCAAAGAAATGTTTGTGGATAACAATATAGCCAATTTAAACAAACCAGAAAATGAAAGTTGTATAGCTAGAATAAAAGTAGAAACATTAAAAAAAGAGGGAATGTTTGAAGACACCCAAAATCATTGTGCAGATGAAGATACCGTAGTCATTTATAGATATGTGGACGACTTTGGAAATAGTGAATACAAAGCCTATACAAGCGACACAACTTGTACAAAATAAGGAGGAATAGGTATGGGAATATTTGATAAGTTAAAAAATTTAGTCAGTAAAAAAGAAACAGAAAAAGAAAACAAAGAAATGGAAGAAGTATATGATAAAGGCTTAAAAAAAACAAGAGAAGAATTTGTATCCAAATTAAGTGTATTAGGGATTAAATACACCAAAGTAAACGAAGAATACTTTGAAGAATTAGAAGATTTACTCATCCAAGCAGACATTGGAGTAAATACAGTATTTAAATTTATGGATAAATTAAGAAAAAGGGTAAAGGAAGAACATATAGAAAACACGGAAACCCTAAACGAAGTCATCGTCGATGAACTATTCATTATTTATGTAAACAATGAGTCATTAACAACGAAGTTGAATGAACAAGAAAATGGCCCGACGATTGTCTTAATGGTTGGAGTAAATGGTGTCGGAAAAACAACAACTATAGCTAAACTTGCCTACAAATATAAGAATTTAGGAAAAAAAGTCATGTTAATCGCAGGAGATACTTTTAGAGCAGGAGCCGTAGAACAATTAAAAATATGGGCTGAGAAAACAAATAGTTTGTTTTACGGACGTGACAATACCGATCCAGCAGGAGTCATTTACGACGGACTAGAAATGGCCAAAAAAGAAAATGTTGATATGGTTTTCATTGATACCGCAGGCCGACTACAAAATAAAGTCAATTTAATGAAAGAACTCGAAAAAATAAACAAAGTCATTGAACGTATCATTCCAGGAGCCCCTCATGAAACCCTTTTAGTAATCGATGCTGCAACAGGACAAAACGGAATTATGCAAGCCGAAAGTTTTAAAGAAATTACGAAACTCACAGGCATTGTGTTAACCAAACTCGATGGAACAGCCAAAGGTGGAATTGTTCTAGCCATCAAAGAAAGTGTGGATATTCCTGTAAAATTTATTGGTTTAGGGGAAAAAATGACCGACTTACAAACCTTTGATATTGAAGAATATATCTATGGTCTATTTAAGGATATGATAAAGTGAACCGAACAGAAGAATACATCTATTACAATGCACTCTTTGATATCTATGGCAACTTACTGAATGAAAGAGAAAGTGAAATCTATCGCCTTTTTTATGAAGAAGATTTAAGTTTACAAGAAATTGCAGACAATCGAAGTGTGAGTAAAAGTGCTATAGGAAGTGCTATTAAAACCATTAACGAAAAACTAGAAAATTATGAAAGTATATTGCACTTCTTAAAAAAGAAAAAAGAGATAGAAAAAATAATAGAAGAGATAGAAAATAAGAAAGTAAAAGAAAAAATCCAAAAGATACTGGATAAATAACAAATTGTGAAAAGGAAAAAGAAAGTACTTAGGAAGTCGAATGATTATAACGAAATTTTTTTAAAGAGAAGTGAAACAAAATAGGAGCGAAATAATGACTAAGGTGTATCCTATTTTGCAGTAAGTACCTCCAAATTTTCCTTTCCAGACTCATAATAATACAAAAGAAAAAAGACGTAAAATGACCAATTTTTAAAATTCGTCTAGCCAATTTTCAAAATTCAACGCCGAAAATAACAAAAAACAAGCAAATTGGTCATTCAAATCAGAAAATTAGTAAAAATTGAAAAAATTACAAAAAAATAAAAGAAAGGAAGAGAATTTTATGATTATAAATGAAAAGTCCGGAGGAGAAATAATAGGAATAATCGGAGTTACGAATCAAAGAAGAAACACTTTAAAAAGTATTCTTGACCTTTCTTTTAATGAATTTGATTTTATAAAACTTTTTCTTGCTTATATGAAAAAAGAAGGCGAGATAGTAATAGATATAAAAAACTTAGCAGATGATTTGTATTCTTTCAGTTATTGTGGATTTGAAATGCTATTTATGGATTTTTTGCAGAAGGATGACCAATTTCTTTTGATCTTGCAAAGAGCAATCCAGTTTGCTCAAGAACAAAGTTTTTTAAACACAGAAGAAAATGAAACAGAAAGTTGTATTATAATGACAGAAAAGCAAAGCGAAACCATTATAAAACAACAGAATATAGTGTTGTGTAGAAGAATGGAACATTTAGTAAAACAATATATAACTCACAAAAAGATGCAAAAAAGAATAAGGAAAGATTTTCAAGAAGAACCAGAAGAGGAAATAACATTGTCGAGATACTTAAAAAGAAAGGAAGAACAAAGACAAAAAGATGTCCAAGAAATGATAAGAAAAGATTTTCTTTGTGACAAATAAAAAAGAAAAAGGTGAAAAATTATGTTTGAATACATGGGAGACAGATTATCCAAAGCAATCAAAAATATCAAAGGAATGGGTCACATTACGGAAGAAAACATTGGAGATGCCCTAAGAGAAATTCGTATGGCCCTTTTAGAAGCCGATGTAAACTATGTGGTAGTAAAAGAGTTTATTGCGAAAATCAAAGAGCAAGCTTTAGGAATGGAAGTAGGCAAAAGTCTTAAACCAGAAGAAGTGTTCATAAAATTAGTAAAAGACGAACTTGTTTCTTTATTAGGAGGAGACTTTGTTCCTTTAGAAGCCAGTAAAAATCCTACCATTCTAATGCTCGTAGGACTACAAGGAAGTGGAAAAACAACAACGGCTGGAAAACTAGCCAATTTCCTACGAAAAAAACAAGCAAAAAATCCCTTATTGGTCGCTTGTGACATTTATAGGCCTGCTGCTATAGAACAACTAGAAACCATCGGAAAAAGTCTAGGAATAGAAGTATTTACAGAGGGAAAAGAAAATCCTGTAAAAATAGTTGCAGATGCCCTTAACTATGCGAAAGAAAACAAAAAAGACTACATCATCATTGATACCGCAGGACGACTACAAATCGACGAACCCTTAATGCAAGAACTAAAAGATATCGTAAGTACAATAAATCCTCATGAAATTATTTTAGTCATTGATGCTATGATGGGACAAGATGCAATCAATGTAATCAATGGCTTTAATGAAGCATTAAACTTAACTGGAACCATTCTAACGAAACTCGATGGAAATACCAAAGGTGGCGTTGCTCTTTCTGTAAGACATTTAACTAATATTCCGATTAAGTTTGTGGGAGATAGCGAAAAATTGGATGGTCTATCTGAATTCTATCCCGAACGGATGGCAAATCGTATCTTAGATATGGGAGACATTTTATCTATTGCAGATAAAGTAGAAGGCATCATGAACGAAGAAGAAGCCCTAGACACTGCCAAAAAAATGAAAAAAGGAACCTTTGACTTAGAAGACTTTTTAAGAACTTTAAAGCAAATTAAAAAACTAGGACCACTCGAAAATATCCTAAAAATGCTTCCTGGTGCTAGAAAAATGGGAATTAACAATGTAAACATAGACCCAAAAGATATGGCCCATGTAGAAGCCATTATTCTTTCCATGACTCCACAAGAAAGACGCCATCCAGAAATTTTAAAGGCCACTAGAAAGCAAAGAATAGCAAAAGGAAGTGGTAGAAATGTCGAAGAAGTCAATCGTCTTTTAAAACAATTTGAAGAAATGAAAAAAATGATGAAAATGGTGAGTTCTGGAAACATGAAAATGCCATTTTAAATAGAAAGAGGAGATTAAAGCGAACGATTTAAGAGAAATCCTAAAAAAGAATGGATTTGACGAAAAAAACTTTACCTTTTATGGGAAAGAAATAGCAAAAATAGAAAACGACTTAGAAAAAGGACCAAGAGGAAAACTTATTTTAGTAACCTCAACATCTCCCACAAAATATGGAGAAGGAAAAACAACACTTGCCATTAGTCTAAACGATGCCTTAAACAAATTAAACTACAAAAGTGTAGTTGCCTTAAGAGAACCATCGCTAGGACCTGTTTTTGGCGTAAAAGGAGGAGCAACGGGAGGAGGTAAAGCATGTATCATTCCAGAAGAAGAAATCAACTTGCATTTCACTGGAGACATTCATGCCATAACAACCGCCAATAATTTACTAGCCTCCATTATTGATAATCATATTTTTCAAGGAAACGAATTAAACATCAAGCCAGAAACAATATGTCATGAACGCTGTATGGATTTAAACGATAGAAGTTTAAGAATGGTAAATATAAATGGACAAGAAACGCATTTTAATATTAGTACAGCCTCTGAATTTATGGCACTTTTATGTCTTGCTAAAAATGAGACAGATTTAAAAGAACGCATTGGAAACGTCTTAGTGGGATTTACTTATGAAAACAAACCAGTTTTTGCAAAAGATTTAAATTGTGTAAATGCTCTATTTCTTCTTCTAAAACATGCCATCAAACCCAATGTAGTAACAACCCTTGAAAAAAATTTAGCTCTAGTTCATGGGGGACCTTTTGCTAACATTGCTCATGGAACCAATAGTGTCATTTCCACTCAATATGCTCTGCATCATTTTGACTATACGATTGTAGAAGCGGGCTTTGGTAGTGACATGGGAGCTTTAAAATTTTATGATATTGTGACAAGACAAAATAAAAACTTTATCCCCGATGTTGTTGTGCTAAATACAACAGTGCAAAGTCTAAAACACAATGGCGATGGAAACTTAGAAAGTGGAATTGTCAACCTAGATTATCATATAGAAACCATGTGTAAATATACAAATCATTTACTTGTTGTTTTAAACAAACACGATAAAGATACTGAATTAGAAATAGAATATATCAAACATCATGTAGAAGAAAAAGGAATTCCTTTCAACATAAGTACAGGATTTTTAGAAGGTAGCGTTGGTTCTATCGACGTTGCAGAAAAGATTGTAGAACTTGCTAAAGAACAACCAAAAGAGGTAGTATACCCATATAAAGTAGAAGAAGATTTACAAACAAAGATTGAAAAGTTTTGTAAAATAAACTATGGAACAAAAGAAATTCTTTACACTGAAGAAGCGGAAGAAAAAGCAAAGTTATTGCAAGATTTCAAACTACCTATTTGTATTGCAAAAACCCAGTATTCCATAACAGATAACAGAGAAGTACTAGGATATCCTAAAGATTTTACCATGCTAGTAAAAGACATAAAATTATTTCATGGAGCAGGATTTATTACCATCTATTTTGGAAATATTTTAACCATGCCAGGTTTATCCAAAGATGCCAATTATTTACATATGTAGAGCATGAAACGTGCTCTTTTTTTGACATTTTTAGTACGAAAGAATGAGTATAGTAGAAAAGTCAAAAGTAAAAATACAATACAAGTATTGTAATCGTAAATACTTTCCTTTATAATAGTGACTATAATAGATGGAGGAAAAGAAATGAAAAAAGAAGAAACAAACCTCCCAACCAGAACAGCTTCTGGGGGGGGGGTTATTAAGTAAAGACCCTAGAAGAAAGGAAAAGAAACTCATACTAGGAATAAGTAC
>CAMUBM010000018.1 GCA_947087145.1 uncultured Mycoplasmatota bacterium | reverse complement strand
GATATATACTTTTGATCTTGTACTACACGATATTTTTCATATTCATCGAGTGCTAGTTTATCTGCAATTTCTCTTTTTATTTTTCCATTATCTTTTAAAATGTTATATTCATTTAAATTTAGAAACATTTCTAATTTTTCTTTCCATACTTGCATAGAAATAATATGACCTAATTTAACCTGCCTTTCAGCAAAATCTAGATACATAGATACTAAATTATTAAGTTCTTTTATTTCTTCTTCTGATAAATAGTTTTTAGCAATTACAACATCTGTTTCAAGTATTTTACCATTTGGGGCATTCTTCCAAGTTTGAAGCCCCATGTATTCTTTTTTTGAATCAACTCTATTATATATAATCTCTGGTGCTGTCATTCCTGTGATAGCGAAGTGTAACTTATTTTGCACATTTTTATAGAATTCTTTTGTTGTTTCACTATTTTTATCATAATCATAACTACATTCTTTATAAATATCTGTAATCTTTTGATAAAATCTTCTTTCACTAGCTCTAATTTCTTTAATCTTAACTAATAATTCATCAAAATAATCTTTACCAAACTTAGGTCCATTTTTTAATAATTCAGTATTTAAAACAAAACCTTTTTTAATATATTCTTTTAAAGTATTTGTCGCCCATATTCTAAAATCAGTAGCTTCTTTCGAATTGACTCGATAACCTACTGCAATAATGGCATCTAGACTATAGAAGGAAGTATTATAATTTTTGCCATCAGAGGCAGTTACTCTAATTTTTTGAGTAACTGAATCTTTATTTAATTCGCCACTTTTAAAAATATTTTGTAAGTGATAGGTAATATTATTTTCCGCCACATTAAAAAGCTCTCCCATAGTCTTTTGTGTTAACCAAAAATCTTCATTATCATAAAGTACCTCAATAGATTTATTTGTATTTTCACTTTGGTATAAAATTAAATCTTTTAGTTTGTCTATTTGCATTTACAAAAATCCTCCTTCCTTTTGTTATATTTCAATCAAATATTTTACCTCTTTATTATTCCACCATGGCATTTTAAACTATAAATTTTTACATCATTTTTATAAATAGTTTCTTCACCTTCAAAATAATCAATGTCACCTAAAACATTAAATGTATATTTATATTCTCCATTGATATATTCTTTGGGACCTCTTACAGGAATTATATCATCCCTTCCAACTTGCATAAGTGCAGGTCTAAGTGCTTTGTCCATTGCTTCTTCACTTAATGATTCATCTAAAGTAACTCCATAATAGTTCATACCCCAAATTGGTGTAGTATCATCTAAATAAACAACTTCTTCTCCCATAAATTTTGTACCACCAAAATAGGTATCATGATAAATCATGTTCTCAGAACTATATTCATAGTCATGTGATCCCATTCTTGTAGATACACTCTTTTTTACGTTTTCGTTTGCATAAGTTTGCTTTTTAGCTTCAATTAAAAACTTTATTAAATCTTGATTCATAATTTTCCTCCATTCTTAATCAATCTTGCAATTTATGATTTTTGCATTTCTTTCTTGTTTTTTACCAGCTCTTCGTGATAAAAATAATTAATGTAATTTATACCGTTTTTATCACAATAATCATTGATTTCATTTGCTAAATTGTCCCAATATTTTTTATCATTTTTTAGATAAATAGCAACATAATTATCATAATATTTAGGATATTTTTCTTTGATGTAATTCATTATATAAGTTTTATATTGTCCTCTCAAATTAAGATTTTCAAACCAATATTCATCAATATAATTTTTAGATTCTTCTATTATTTCTTTCCATTCAGTAATAAAAGGAAATATAGGTGACATAAATAAAACAGTTTTAATGCCATTATCATGCAATTCTTTTAAAGTATCTAACCTTTCTCTTATTGTACTTGCATTATCCATATCTTTTCTAAAATTTTCATCAAGTGTATTAATTGATATGCTTATGGTTAAATTTTTAACTTGTTTTAATAGATCAATATCTCTTAGTATTAGTTTGGACTTTGTTGAAATAGACAAATAACAATCTGAATCAACTAATTGTTCTAAAATATTTCTAGTCAATCTATATTTTTCTTCTAATGGATTATAACAATCTGTTACAGAAGATAAAAATACATTTTTTTTACTTATTTTTTTCAAGTTGATTTTCTTTTCACAGAGTTTCACATCTACAAAAGTCCCCCAGTCTTCTGCGTGCCCTGTAAATCTTTTCATAAAAGAAGCATAACAATATTTGCAACCATGAGGACAACCAACGTATGGGTTAATTACATAATCGCTTGCAGGAAGATTTGACTTTGTTACGTGATCTTTTACTTGTATTTTTTTTGTAATCATATAGACCTCTTTTCCTAATCCGATTATACCATTACTCTTTTTCTTTTGGTTATATTCAATTTATTCTATATAAAAAGCAAGTAACTTTATGCTCGTTACTTACTTTTTTAAGAAATTGTTTCTTTTATTTCAAATTGTTTTACTAATTTTACTATTTCTCCTTTTGTATTGGTTGCTGTAATTTCTATTTGGTATTCTCCCAACGGTAATGTATAATTTCCTATTTCAATATTTACTTTTTTGGCTACAGAGTTATCTATAATTAGCATGAGTTTGGATGGAAGAGAACCTTCTTTCACTACAGATATTTTTACGTCGTCTTGGGTAATGTTATAAAGAACTTCTTCACTGAATTCAATAGCAAAGGAATTGTTGGTATAGTTCATATTGGTAATTTGTAGTGTATTTTCAGGTGTCGGGTTTTCTTCTATATATTCAGGTATTTTGTAATGTTCGACAAAACCGACTCTATAGTTTCCTACCTCATCAACATACAACGCCCATAGTCTTGTATTATTGGTTGTATTGCTACCACTTAAATCCATAGTTATGGTATTTTCTCCAGCATTTAATTTTTGACTTTTGCTATTTATTTTTCCAGTTAACACATCACTTGCAAATGGAGTTGTAGAATTGTAATCATAGATTCCACCATTCCATTCATAGATACCATAATATACAGTTCCTGCTTCATCAGAGTTAAATTTAAATTCAATCGTGTTTTCTGTTATTCTTTTTACATTATCCACAGCACCTGTGATTACTGGAGGATTTAAATGAGTTACAAAATCTTTTTCTATTGTTTCTGTATCTGATATTTTTATACGCACAGTATACTCGTTGTCTTTGTGTCCATAGTTATTTGGTATTTCAATGATATAAGTTAATAAGTCAGGACTTATATAGAATTTTGCCTCTTTTATGGTTAAACTGCTATCACTTGGACAATCAATTTCAAAATCATTTAATGTTAATTCTCTTTCTGGAATATGATTTAGTTTGAAAACAAAACGATTGCTAATCTCTTCTTTGGCATAAACAATTTCATATTTGCTAGGTGTAGTTTCTATTTCTTGACTTTCAATTTCTATTGGACCATTTACTTTTCCCGTATTCTCAAAGTATCCTTCTAATACATAGTACAATCTATATGATACATTTGGTTTTAAATTGGTTAATGGAATGTTGTTAAAACCAACTTTTACTAAGGCAACATTTCCTTTTTCTTTTATGTATTCTTGCGTAATTGCTTCTTTTGAGACCGCTTCTTCTAAAAGATAATAAATTTTTCCTCCTTCATCAATACCATATAGTTTTAGATTTGCATCAGAGTCAGAAACTCTTTCTGTTACTACGTTTTCTACAGTTGGGTTTGCATAGTCCGTTGCAAAGTCTTTACTAATGATATTTCCGTTCGGAAGGGTTAGATAAAGGGCATAAGAGTCATTTTTAAAGTAAGAAGTGGATAATGTATAGGTTAATTGATCTGTAGTGGTTAGTCTAAATAATGTAATACTTTTTCCAGCATTGCAAATCACAGAAAGATCTTTTATGGATAAATCTACCGCACTACTTAATGTGAAAGTGACACTTCCTTGTGCAGTAGAGCGAATATCTACAATACTCACTGTTTCTTCTTGACGAATTAAGATATTTTCTGTATTTTCTTCAATTTCTTTGTTGGTAACATCGACATAAATTTGGGTATTGTTTGCAGAAATGGTTGCATTTTCTATTTTACCAGATCCTGCAACAATGGTATTTTCTCCTTTATTGTTAAAGTTTGCAATTGTGTTTTGACCATTAATTCGAATGGAACTTTCTCCTGCATTCGTTAAAGTATTTATTGGAGCATTTACGACAAGTGTTGCATTTTGTTGATTTAAAAGCATTTCTGCATTTTGATTAATGGCAACAAATCCTCCAGCATTTACGATTACATTTTTACTTGGGATATTTAATACGACTTCTTCTCCACTATTTACTTCAATGGTTGCTACTTGCTTATCTCCGTTAATTTCTACATTATTACTAATGGAAATAAATTCTACTTGGCTATTTCCTCCAATATTTATGGTTGCTCCGTTTAGCGCTTTGTTGATTGTTTTGTAAACTGCACTTCTAAAAGTTCTGGCAAAATTTGATGAACTCTCATCTTTTACATACAAAAAAGGGATTGTTGTATTTGAGATATCCAATTGGTATTTTCCAGGATTTTCAAGAATCAATTTTTCTTTTACTTCGACATTGTCTAAAATAATTTTAGCATTGCTCTCGACATCTTTAGCTATTGTAATTGTATTGTACTTTTTATTTGCTAATTGGTAGACTCCACTCGTTATTTTATCGTTTGTTATTCTTAAATCTTCTACTTCTTCAGGTTCTTCTGGAATTGTTGGTTCCTCTTCCGTATTGGGTGGAATGACTTCTGTAGGTGTAGTTGGTGTTTCGTCTTTCTTGTCATTTGGATACTCTTTTTGCACTTGATTTGCTATTGTACCTTTGTCTTTACTTGTTGTTCCTTCATTTTTATTTTCTTCTTGTTTCTCGTCTTCTTTTTCTGTTTTGTTTTCCTGTTCGTTCTTGTTAGGTGTGTCTTTTTTTTCTTCGTTCACAACTGGAGTTTGTTCTTCTACATTTCGATTTGCTAAGATTTTTACTCCTCCATACATTCCTAAAAAAGCGATTATAGCAATTAAAATTGGTTTTGTTTTTTTCATATTTTTTCCTTTCTCCCCTCATTATTATTTTCAGTCTTTTTGGTCATAATGTCAATTTTAAAGTCATTTTCTTTACATATTTATTTCTACATTTCTATTTTATTTTTGTTTTAAAAATTTTTTACAAAAAACAAGTACCTTTTTCGTACTCAAATTTTTAAATTCAGCAATTTTTTTATTCCTCCTCATTATCGAGTGTTAATAAGTTCTTGATATCTTTTTCCGTAAGTTTTGATAGGATATTTTGGTCTCTATCTTCGCCTTCAATTAGGGCATCACTTAAAATTTTCTTTTTATTTTGCAGTTCTAGTATTCTTTCTTCAATGGTTCCTTTGCAAATCAGTTTAATGACTTCTACTGTATTGGTTTGGCCTATTCTATGGGCTCTATCAGTTGCTTGGTTCTCGACTTGTGGGTTCCACCATAAGTCTAAGTGGATAACGACATCTGCACTGGTTAAATTGAGTCCCGTTCCTCCTGCTTTTAAAGTGATTAAGAAGACATTGGTGTCGTCTTCATTAAATTTATCTACAAGTTCCATTCTTTTTTTAGAGGATACACTTCCATCGATCATATAGGTAGAAATATTGTTGTTGGTAAATTCTTTGTTGACTAAATCAAGAGCCGTTTTAAAACTTGTGAATAGTAGAATTTTATGGCCATTTTCAATAATCCCTTTGGTTAATTCTACTAAATTTTCTATTTTGGCACTTCCTCCTTGGTAATCTTCATAAAGAATTCTTGGATCAATGCAAAGTTGCCGTAGTTTTGTTAATAACTGCAAAATTTTGAAGTTTCCTTTTTTGAAACCTTCGGTGGCAAGTATTTCATCCATTTCTTTTTTGGTTTTTTCGAGTTGCGCTACATAGAGTTTCTTTTGTTCTTTGGTTAGATCAATTGAGATATTGTTTTCAATTTTTGGAGGTAGTTCTTTTACCACGTCTTTTTTTCTTCTTCGTAGAATAAAGGGCTTGATTTGTTCATTCAGTGTTTTTAAACTTTCTAGTTGTTCTTCGTCAACATCTTTTACATGGTATTTTCTTTGAAAATTTAATAAATTGGCTAAGTAGCCTGGCATGATAAAATCAAAAATACTCCATAGTTCTAAAACAGAATTTTCGAGTGGTGTTCCAGTAAGAGCGATTTTGGTATTTGCATGTAATTCTTTTACAACTTTGGTCATTTGGGCACTGGCATTTTTAATGTTTTGGGCTTCGTCGATGGCCATAAGTTCAAATTTCATCTCTTTGTAAATGTCTTGGTCTTGTCTTACTAGACCATACGTGGTTATTAATATTTGTATATCTTCAATGTTTTCTAATTCTTGTTTACGAATGGTTTTGTTTTCTGCAAATACTTTGTATTTTAATTCGCTGCCAAATTTATCAAATTCATTTTTCCAATTGTAGATAAGGGAAGTCGGAGCTACAATTAAAATTTTTGCGCTTTCCTTTTCTTTTAGAATTTGCTTGATAAGATAAATGAGTTGAATAGATTTTCCTAGTCCCATTTCATCGGCGAGAATTCCACCAAAGCCACATTTGTAGATATTGTATAGCCATTTGACTCCAATTTCTTGGTAGTCTCTTAGAATTTTTTTGTCTTTTTCGTTTAGGTCAATGGGTAGATCTTTGTAGGAATTGAATTTGTTAATCAGTTCGTCGAATAAGTTATTGGTATTGATAATATGGTATTTGTCTTTTTTGATACTGTCTAGATAAATGGCTCTATATTTTGGAATTTCTCCTACTCCATTTTTGATATCTTTTGTGGATAAGTCTAAGTCTTTTACTAAATTTTCAAATTCTTTTAGTTCTTTGTTTTCTGTTAGATCAAGTAAGTCTCCACTTTTTAGGCGATAATATCTCTTTTTATTTTGCATCGTTTCTAGAATGTTTATAATTTCGTCATTCCCAATATTTCCTAAGTCAAATTCGTATTTCATAATGTTGTCTGTTCCGATAGAAAAACTAGAGCGAACGGTATTTTCTTTTAAAATCTTAGTGGCTTTCATTTTGTCAGAGGTAAATACTTCGTACTTCTGTGCAAGTTCTAGTAAATGTTCTTCTAGGAAAAGACCTATATCGTCTAAGTCTTCCATATAGATTTTTTTATTGTCTAGAATAAAACCATAAGATAATAAGTCTTGGATAACATTTTGTTCTTCTTCCTCGTCTCTTAGAATGTTAGAAGGTTCGTCAAAGTAGTCGATTTCTTGTTCTTGATAAGTAAGTTTTAGATTGCAAGGAATTATATTTCCTTTTAAATCTAAATAGATTTTTATATCAGGTTTGTTTCCTAAAACAATAGTATCTTTTAGGTTGTCATTTAAAGAAACGTTATTTTTGATAATGGGTAAAACTCCATTTTTAAAAGTTTCTAATTCGCTTTCTGGAAATTCGATATCATGGAGTTGGTTGCTTTGCATGAGAGATAAAATTCTACTCGCTTTGTTAGGGAGTTCATATAAAGTTTGGTCACTTACAACGTATTTGCAATTGTCTGTTAATATATCCACATTTTGTTCTACTACGGATAGTTTATAGTATTTTTCTCCTTTTTCTAAGGAAAGTTTTATTGGGTTTTCGTGACGTATACTTGTTATTTTTCCATAGCCAGTAATAAAGAATATTTTGTTTTCTAAAAGAGTTAGAAAAGAAGGAAGTTGTTCAACAGAGATGTTTAATTTTTTAAAGTTATAGTAAGAATTGGCTTGGTAGAGTCTTGCTAGGAAGTCTAAAATTTCTTTGTCTGTTTTGGAAAAAAAGTGTTCATTTGGCTTGTAAGTAAAATTTTTACCAAATATCATTTCGTCTTCTTGACTCATATAAGCATTTATAAAGGCGTCAAATTTGTTATTTAAACTATAAAGTTTTGTTTCACCGATTTTAAAGTTTAGTCCAACCGTGGTTTCGTAATAGTTATCGTTGAAAGTAAGTTCTACTTCTAAATATAATTGTTTTTTTAAACTAATTTTGTTTTTCGTAGGTTCTTTATAAAATTCTTTTAAAATCTGTTTAGATACAAAAAGTTTTTTTTCTTCGGGGTCTAGTGTAAAAATTTCTTCTCTATAATGAATGAGACATGCCGCAACATGTTTACAAGTGCCCCAAGAGGCAAATTGCATACATTCACAATCGGCGTTGATAATTTTATGATTTTTGTAGATTATTTCTATATCGTAAACTTCGCGATAGGAATATTCAGAATGCACAGTAAAATAATGGACTTCTGCCCCATCTATTGTATCATTGTAATTGTAATTGATGTATCCTCTGTAGT
The DNA here is from genome assembly GCA_947087145.1 of uncultured Mycoplasmatota bacterium. Lineage (GTDB taxonomy): Bacteria > Bacillota_I > Bacilli_A > RF39 > UBA660 > MGBC108787. The sequence goes on along the minus strand of CAMUBM010000018.1, from coordinate 933 downwards.
AGTTCATTCCTTTTCGAAAAGAATCTTTTCCAACAAAATCTTCTATCATTTGCAATTCTAAGTCCATCTACAACACCTCAACTTCGCTTATTATATCATGTTTTTTCTTTTATGTTATAATTCTTGCAAGAATGTTAAAAATGTGGACAAGTGGTATTATGAGAATTTATATAGTGAGGAGACTCCTCTTGTATTTAGTGGCGGAACAGAAATTTATAATCAATTGAAAGAGGAGTACAAAATCCATGAGAAGGGATATTTTATTTATGGACCTAGTGGTGTTGGGAAAACCTATTTTGTAGAACATCAAAAAGAAAAGAATTGGATAGATGGGGATGTGTTATGGTCTGCTGCCAAGGCATTTCCTAATACAGATTGGTGGAACTTTTCAGGAGAAGAAATTGATGCCGTTGAAAGAAGAACAGATGTCATTACAGAGCAAGCAAAAAAATTAGGATTCTGGATCATTGGAGCAAGTAGCGTGAATGTCGTTCCTGATGCCATTGTCATGCCTGATTTAGAAATGCATGTGAAGTATATAAAGTATAGAGAAAAACATAATTATGATGGTGGTATGAAAGGGGACAATTTGGAGAAAATAAAAAGAAATCGCGAGTACTACTTACGATTTTCCGGTGTTCCTGTTTTTACAAGTGTTTGTGATGCTGTTTCTTATCTTGAGCATTGATTGGATAAGTAATTATTTACAAATTATAGTTTTCCTCAATTCCTTTTTATATAAACTCGAAACCTACTTAGTTCGAGAAATTATTCATTCTGGTGCGTGAGTAAACCACGTTTGGAAATTCGCATTCAGGTTAATTTCTAAATCAATTATAACATTCGTAGTCTTTAAAAGCAATAAACTTACAACAAAGTTATGGCAATCGCATAAAAAATAAATGTAAAAAAATGATATATTTATAGATTTAT
>CAMUBM010000017.1 GCA_947087145.1 uncultured Mycoplasmatota bacterium | reverse complement strand
AAACTCAACTCCTATTTTATAGTATGCAAAAAGAAAAAATAGGTGTTTACCTATTCATAATAAATTCTAAAAAGTAAGCAAAAGCACTTGGAATAGAATATTTGCTTTGTAGTTCGTCTTTGGTAACCCATAAGTATTCTTGTATGGGTTTCTTTAGTTCTATAAGATAACCTTTCATGTACCATATTTTGTGTGAAAATACGTGTTTGGCTTCTCCTATTTCCATGGTAGAAAGAATAGGAATATTTTTTTCTAGTAATTCATTTTCTACATCGATTAATGAAGAAAGATTTAAGGTATTGGGAAATTCATAGAGCGATGCAAGTAACCCTTTGTCTTCTCTTTTTCTTATGGCTACTTTATTTTTATAAACGAATAAAAAGACAATGCGTTCTTCTATTTTTTGCTCTATCTTTTTATCCTTTACTGGATAGTTTTCCATTTTGTTTTCTTTATAAGCCTTGCATTCTAATCTTAAAGGACACTCACTACATTTAGGAGATTTGGGGGTACAGATTTCACTTCCTAAGTCCATAAAACTTTGAGTGAAAGAAGAGGCCTGGTCTTTGGGTAATAGTTTATTTATTTTTTCTTCATAAATTTTGTAGGTACTATTTTTAAAGATAGAGTCTTCTATTTTGTAGACTCTTCCTAAAACTCGATAGACATTTCCATCAATAGCAGGTGTTGGGATATCAAAAGCAATGGAAAGGATGGCTCCAGCAGTATAAGCTCCGATGCCAGGAAGAAATAGTAATTCTTCTTTTGTGTTTGGTAAGTTCTTAAATCCTTTTTTTATTAAAATTTTAGCAGTCTTTTGCATATTTCTTACTCTACTATAGTAGCCAAGCCCTTCCCATAATTTTAATAGTTTATCTTCTTTTACATTTGCTAAGTCTTCTAGGGTTGGCAGTTCTTTTATAAATCTTTCATAATATACTTTTACTGCTTCTACTCTTGTTTGTTGGAGCATGATTTCACTTATCCAAATGAAGTAGGGATTTTTTGTATGACGCCATGGCAAATCTCTTTTGTTTTCTTGGTACCATGAGATTAATTTTTCTGTTATTTTGTTCATAACTACACTTCTTTTATTGTTCCTTAATTATTTCTAAAATGTCACTACCATATTTTTCCACTTTATATTGTCCAAAGCCTTCGATATTTAATAATTCCTCTAATGTTTTTGGCTTTTTTTCTACTATTTCTTCTAATGTTCTATCCTTAAAAATAATATAAGCTTGGCATTTTTCTTCTCTACTTTTTTCTAAACGATATTTTTTTAAACTTTCTCTTAGTTCACTATCACTTTTTTTATTGATTATTTTCGTTTCTTCCATGTTTACTTGTTCTATATATTTTGAGTTTATTTGGTACTTTAATAAAGCATCACAATAATTTTTAATATATTTTTCTGTATAAAGGTTTGTTTTTGAACTTTCTATTTTTTTTATATAATTTATTAATTGGTCAGCTCGAACTACTTTATTTTTTACCTTACAAGGTGCATAGTAATCATTAAGAATGGTTTTATCATTTGCTAAAACTACAATGGGAGTGAATAAGCCGTCTAATTTGTTGCCATAAATCATTTTTCCTAACATTCCATATTTTTCATATGTTATTTGTTTTAATAAACCAATATGACGTTCACATTGCGTTAGTGGACTGTATATTCCCTCTTTTACTTTTTTACCATTTTGTTCTGTTTCTCTTAAAAAATCGCCTTTATTATTTATTGTAATGTTTCCATACAGATTTTTACATTCAATCACATAGACATTTTTCTTCGTCATTATTAAAAAGTCAATTTGTATTTCTAAATCATTAAATTTTAGATTTATGTCATGTAAAATATACATCCCAATGTGACTATTTTTTAGTTCGTATAAAACTTTTTGTTCTCCTTTTATTCCATATTCTAACATTTTTAATTTTTTTAATTCTTCACTATCTAGTTCTTCTTTTTCTTTTAAAGACTTAATCTGCTGTTCTAAAGTACTTCCATTATGATATAAAATTGGTTCCCATTGTTTTAAAAATAACATTTCCTTCACCATTTTTATTTTATCATGAATTCGTATAAGAATAAAATTTTTATTGCTACTATTCAATTCATAAATTATTTTTGATTGATTTCTAGTGGAATTTTTTATTATTTATAGTATACTTACTTTAAGAAAGAAATGAGGAATTTTTAATGAATTTATTTGATTATAAACATCTACTTGATGGAAAACCAATACATATCGCTACTGTAAATAAAGACAATAATCCCAATTTGGCGGTTGCTTCTGATGTAAAAGTTATTGCTGAAAATAAATTAGTCATTTCTGTCAACGAAATGGTCCATACTCAAGAAAATATACAATATAATTCAAATGTAGTACTTACTGCATTTGATGCCGATTTTAAGGGGATAAGAATTTTTGCTACAGCAGAATTTTTTTCAGATGGTGAATATTATGATATTTGTGAAAAGACTTTTTTCAGCAATGGAGAGGTCTCTCCTTTTGGAGCTACAAAACCTAAAGGAGCAATATTAATTACTATTAATAGTATGTCTGAATACGTATAATTAATCATAAATTGTTGTCATTTATCTTAAATTTGTTATATAATCATTATAGGTGTTATTGATTGGGATAACGCCCGGTTTGGGACGCTAATTTAGCGTCATTTTTAATACTAAAAGTAGGATGACTACAATTAGTAAAATTATCACTACTTTAAGAAAGTAAATTTCTTGTTTCATAGACCTCACTTCTTTCATTCCTTTCGAAAGTTAAAACCCCCAGAAAATTGGAACAAATTCCATAAGGCATAGCCCAAATCAAATAACACAAGTTGCTATTATAGTGGCTTCTTTTTTTGTTGCAAGACTTTCGCCAGTGTTCGTCAAAAGTTTTTTCTTCTTCTAGTCACTCACCGCTCCTTATTTTGCTTATCTTTATACAATATAATAAGGAGGTAAGAAAAATGACATATATTATTCTTGGAATTGTTCTTTTGGTACTCGTTATTCTTTTTATACTTTATTGTGTAAGAAAGAAATGGGCTATTCGCAAAGTAAAAATGGAAAATGAAATAGAAAAAGTACGTACAATTAATAAGGCACTACATCCTTTTGGTTTTTCTTTTGATTTAAAACAGGATATTGTTGTTTCTATCAATGACTCTTGGCAAAGAGATGCTGGGTATAGTGATTTTTATGATTATCATGCCCCCCTTTTAAATATTGTGACAGATGCAGAACCTATTTATTTTACTTATCATGATAAGGAATATCGTCTTGAGTTTTGGAAAGGACAATATGGAATTACTACCGGTGCTGAGATAGGTCTTTATGTACGAGATAAGCATTCCAAAGAACCAGAAGGCTATTATCGTTCTGCACATGACGAAGAGCGTTTACAAATGGGATTTTTGTTGTTTCATAAATGCTTTTTGTTTTCACGTTGCGGCTTTAGTTGGTGGCTTACTGGTTTTGATGTAGGGAAGTTTTCTAAACCAAAAGATTTAACAATGAAAGTATGTATTTCTTTTCCAAATCAGGAAATGCAAATTGCTTTTGTAGAGGGTTTACTTCAGGCTGGTTATGAACAAAATAAAATTCGCGTTTGTGGTTCTTGTGTCTGTTTTGATTATTGCTGTTCTCATCATTATAAAATGAACCATAGAGGTCGTATTTGGAAATGTTTTGCTCAAATATGCAATCGTATTAATGTTTTCTTGTTTAATTTTTTTACGCGTTATTTTACAACTACTTTGGATAAACTTACTTACATACGATTTATGTTCCCTTGTTTGTACCGCTTCATTATTCGTTTTACATTTCCTAGAAGAAGATTTAAAAAGTGTAAGAAAAGAAGACATTAGATTCTTCTTTTTTGTTGATAATATTATACTACTTTTTTTCTACTTTTAAAAGACTAGCATTTCTACTCTTCTTCATTTATACTTAATTTTATTAAAGGAGTTGTCGTTTATGGAGAAAAAGAAGGAGAAAAAATCAATTCGTAGTACATTTGCCTATATTAAGAAAACATATCAATATGCAAAAGAGGCAAGAAAATATTTAGTTTATTTTTTAATCGCTTGTATTTTGTATAGTGTTATTAGTATTGTTGCCCCTTTACTTTCTGCCAAGCAAATTGTTGCTCTTACAAGTGAGGTTTGGAGTCAATTGATTTTAATTACTTTTCTTATTTTTGTAGTGGAAATAGGAAGAAATATTGTTCGTTATTTTAGTAATGCTTGCACCACGAGATTTTTTTATGCTGTGAAGAAAAACATTCAACTGGCGGTCGCACGAGAAACTTTAAAAATGGATATGCAAACTTTGAATACCAATTCCAGTGGTTTATTTATTGAACGTATTAATAATGATACAGGAACGATGGCAGATATTTTTGTTATTGTTGTAGACTATTTGTCGGAAATTATTTCAAATGTTGGAATTTTAATGGGGATTTTCTTTTTAAATAAGGTTATCTTTTTGGTGTATTTCTTATTTTTGTGTATTTTGTTTTTTGGTCATAAATATGCTGCTGGTCGTATTCAAGAAAAACGGAAGATTATGAAGAAGAAGCAAGAAGCAACGAGTGGGTTTGTGAGCGAAATGGTTCGAGGAGCTAAAGACTTAAAAGTATTGAATGCAGAGGAACCTTTTTTAGAGAAAGCCAGTACAATTATCGACGATGTAGGACTTGCTACAAGAACTCTTAATCGAACAAGAGCCAAGTTTCGTTTTATTAATGGTTCTATCCGCGATATTTTAGATTTTGTTATTCTTATGGTTGGTATTTATTTTATACTTCATGGCGATTTGGAAGTGGCGACGATGCTTATTATTTTATCGTATCGCGGAAATATTATGAACATTTCTGGGTTCTTGGAAAACTTTATGGAAAACTTAAAAACGTTTACTTTGAGTGCCGAGAAAGTTTTTGCTGTAATTGATGGAGAGAATTTTCCAAAAGAAAGTTTTGGGAATCAAGTTCTTAAAAAAGCGGAGGGAAGTATTGTATTTCAACATGTTTCTTTTTCTTATTTAGAGGATCAAGAAGTGCTAAAAGACATTAGCTTTGAAATTAAACCCAATGAGACAATTTCTTTTGTTGGTAAGAGCGGGAGTGGAAAGTCAACGATTTTTAGTTTGATTGCCGCCCTTTATTCTCCGACGGAAGGACAAATTTTGTTGGATGGTATTCCTATTGCCAATTTGGATAAAAATTCTATTCGTGGGAATTTATCCATTATTAGTCAAAATCCTTATATTTTTAATATGAGCATTCGTGAAAACTTACAAATTATTAAGAAGGATTTAACGGAGGAAGAAATGATTTCTGCTTGCAAAATGGCTTGTTTGCATGATTTTATTTTAACACTTAAAGATGGATATGATACGATTGTTGGTGAAAGTGGTGTGACTTTATCAGGTGGTCAAAGACAGCGCCTTGCAATTGCTAGAGCCTTGGTCCAACAAACAGAGATTATTTTGTTTGATGAAGCAACGAGTGCTCTTGATAATGAAACACAAGCAGAGATACAAAAATCAATTCAAAATATGCAAGGAGAGTATACAATTTTAATTATTGCTCATCGTTTGTCTACTGTTATTAATAGTGACCGCATTTTTATGATTGAAGAGGGAAGGCTTATTTGTTCTGGAACGCATAAAGAATTATTAGAAAAAAACGCTGCTTATCAACATTTGTATGCTTTGGAACTTGAAAAAAATGAATAAAAGACTGAAATTTAGTATTCGGTCTTTTATTTTGGTATTAAATGTTCTTTATTTATTCTTTTTAAGTTTTATTCAAAATTTGTCAATGGTGCCTTTTTTGGATAAATTTTTTTATTTTCTCTTTTAACTCACTTACAAATTCAAAAAGTTTAGTTAAGTAACGAAGTATTACTTCTGAAATAAGAGCAAAATTAATGCAAAGAAGAATTCCTTGCAGAGACATATTTTCTGTAATTGCAAATAAGTCTTTTAAGAAAAGAATGGATAAAATTAAGCCTATGGTGCAAAGAAGCCATATTCCCCATTTGTATTTGTCCATGGGTTTACTAATGTTTAATAAAACCATTAAACCAATAATAGCAAGGAGTATCGTGGATGCAGAAGATATATCACTTGTACTTGCATCAAATATGGTGCCAAATATCACCATTGCTGCTACGATAATGGTACCAACGAGACCTCCTGGAACGGCTTTGTAAAGAATGTTTTTTAAGAAATTTCCTTTAATGATTTCTTTATTTGGTACTTGGGATAGAAGAAAGGCTGGTATTCCAATGGTAAACATACTAATTAGAGAAACTTGGGAGGGTTGTAAGGGGTATTTTACTTGGAAAAAGATGGCTAAGATGGAGATTAAAAAGGAGAAAATGTTTTTGACTAAAAATAAACTTCCAGAGCGTTCTAGATTGTTTACAACTTGTCTTCCTTCTAGTACAATTTCAGGCATTTTAGAAAAATCAGACTCTAAGAGAACTAATTCTGAAATTTGCATGGCTGCATCACTACCAGTTGCCATAGCAATCGAACAATCGGCATCTTTTAGAGCCAAGCAATCATTTACTCCATCTCCTGTCATGGCGACCGTTTTTCCATTTTTCTTTAGTATTTGGACAAACTTTCTTTTTTGTTCTGGAGTAACACGACCAAAAATAGTATAGTTTAATATGGCAGCCTCTAGTTCTTCGTCTGTTTTTAAGGAAGAGGCATCTACATAGTTCTCTGTACCAGAAATTCCAGCTTTTTTTGCAATCGCTGCAACGGTTAGAGGATTATCGCCAGAGATAACTTTGATGTCTACCTTTTGTTCTTTAAAGTAAGCAAATGTTTCTTTGGCATTTTTACGGATAGGGTTAGAAAGAATAATAAAGGCATAAGGAACTACTTTTTCTTTTAGTTGTTTGCCATCTACCTTTCCTTCGTATTTACCAAACACTAATACGCGTAGACCTAATTTTGCATAATTTATAATTTCGTTTTCGTATTCTTTATAGACTTCTTTTAAAACAAATTCTGGTGCTCCTAGAACATAAGAGACATCTTTAAAGTTTACGCCGCTGTATTTCCATTCAGAGGAAAAACCAAAAATACTTTCTACTTGTTTTGTACTTTCATTAGTAAAGTATTCTTTTAAGGTTTCTATGGTGCTGTTGTCATTATTTTGCACAGAAACAAATTCGCTGATGGTTTGTTTTATGTATTCATAACTTTCTTTACAATTTTTAGCAATGTCTATTTTATCAACTTTCATGGTTCCATCGGTGATAGTTCCTGTTTTATCGACACATAACACATTGACACGTGCTAATGTTTCAATGGATTTCATATCATGAAGTAAGACTTTCTTCTTGGCAAGACGCATGGCACTTAGGGCAAGAGTGACACTGGCTAGTAAAAATAACCCTTCTGGTATCATACCAATGACACTGGCTACCATGGCTTGGACACTTGCTTTTAGCGTTTCTCCACCAAAGACAAACTGTTCTATAAATAAAGTAAGACCAATGGGAATAATGACGATTCCGGCTAGTTTTACAATTTTGTTTAAGGAACGTATAATTTCTGATTGTTCTTTTTTTTCGATGGTTTTGGCTTGGAGGGTCAATTTGGAGATATAAGAGTCTTTTCCAACTTTTGTAAGGCGTGCATAACAAGATCCTGAGACAATAAAACTTCCAGATAGTAATTCATCTTTTTCTTTTTTTAGAATCTCGTCTTCTTCTCCTGTTAACAAGGCTTCGTTTACACAAACTCGTCCTTCTATAACTTCGGCATCCGCACAGATTTGGTCTCCACTTTTAAAAAGGACAAGATCATTTAACACAAGATTTTCGATAGGAATTTCTTTTTCTTTTCCTTCTCTTACCACAGTAGCTGTTGGTGCATTTAACATGGTGAGTTCGTCGATTACTTTTTTAGAACGTATTTCTTGAATAATTCCTATTAGAGTATTGGCTATTATGATGGGTAAGAATGTTAGATCTCTAAAAGAACCTACTAAAATTAATAAAATAGCAATAATTAAAAAGACAAGATTAAAATAGGTGAGCGTGTTGTCACGAACAATTTCTTTTATGGTTTTGGATGGTGCTTCTATTGGTGTATTACTCTTTCCTTCTTCCATTAGTTTTTGTACTTCTTTTTCTGTTAAACCTTTTATTTCTTCTTTTTTCATGTATACTACTCTTTCTTTTTTTCTTTATTATAACACAATTTTTTGGATTGTTTTCTAACAGTATTGTAACAAAAAAAATAGACAAAATTCTTTTTGAATAGTGTCTATTTTTAAACTTATCTCAACTCTGGGTATCCATTTGTTTCTACTCTATCAAGGTTCCAAATGGTTTCGTCAAAGTATAATGTATCTTTATAGAAAGATTTGGTATGGATTTGTTCTTCGGTTGCTTCTTTGATTTTACTTGCTGTTTCTTCTACTATGCTACTAAATCCATGACTTCCTACATATTCATAAACGTTTTCAATAGAAGCTAGTATGCTTGCAACAGCAGCTCCTGTTACTTTATATGGAATTTTTTCTTCTCCATCTGCGGTTGTAAATCCTTCCATATTTCCTAATGCAATGGAGTTTCTAATAGTTGGATTGTCATAAATGTTTCCTACTATTCCACCATTGTATTCACTTTTATCTACTGGTGAATAGGTATTTCCAGTTTTTACAATGTTTACTTTGGATACGACGTTTTCAAGCGTTCCACCTTTTTGGAAAGCTCCAACAATTCCACCATTTTCAGTAGTTGTGATTTCCATTGTTCCTTCTACAAAGACGTTTCGAATGGCTCCACCATATTTTCTACCAATAAATGTAGATACGTAAACTCCACTACCTTTCACATTTGCATTTTTAACGGAAATGTTTTCAAATGTTGAGTTGGCATTGTCAAAGGATGCTACTACTGCTACACGATGTCTTCCTTGTAAGGTTATGTTTTCGAATTTCAAATTTCTTAAGGTAGCACCATTGGTTAGTTTTATAAATGCTGTAACATCATCTGTTGTAGCAGTGCCAATATTGGTAAAGTTTTGAATCGTTAGGTTTTCTATCGTTCCTGTTACGGAGTTAAACAGTGATAGGTTTGTTAAATTAGATAATGTATGGCCATTTCCATCGAGTTTTCCTGTAAATGTGGTAGTGATTACAGAACCATTTCCGGTGTAGTCTGTAAAGTCTAAGTCTGTTTCTAATACATAGATTCCACCTGGATTGTCATTTAATTTTAAGAAATCTTCAATACTTGTTATTTTATTTTTTA
>CAMUBM010000016.1 GCA_947087145.1 uncultured Mycoplasmatota bacterium | reverse complement strand
GAGATACACATGAAAAAATAGTATTATTATTTCAAAAGAACAAGACAAATTTTTTGCTAATTTTGTAAGTAGTGAAAATGTAATTCTGCTTATTTATGAATTCACAAAAGAAAAGTACAATGGTATACTATAGGTATAAAATAGGCAAGGAGTACCAAGTATGGCTAGAAGAAAAAAGAAAACAAATCTACAAAGTCTTTTATTTACTTTCATTGCTTTGGCAGGAGTAGGACTAACAAGTATTTACAATAAAAAAGAAATGGTAGAAAATGTTCCGTCGTATGCAATAGAAGAAATACCAGCCTATACAAGTACTCCTTATGTCGTCTTAAATAACAATGAGCCGAATTTTAAAGAAGAAGAGTATACAACAACCTCTTTTGAAAACTATAGTGAGTTAGATGCATTAAATCGTTGTGGAGTGGCCTTTGCAAATATTGGTATTGACTTAATGCCCACTGAAGAACGTGGAAGTATTGGTATGGTTAAACCAAGCGGTTGGCACACAATAAAATATGATTTCATTGATGGAAAATACTTATACAATCGTTGTCATTTGATTGGATACCAACTAACAGGAGAAAACGCAAACAAAAACAATTTAATTACTTGTACAAGAGAAATGAACACCAAAGGAATGCTACCCTTTGAAAATCAAGTAGCAGAATATATAAAAACAACCCATAACCATGTGTTGTATCGTGTCACTCCTATTTTTGAAGAAAACAATTTGGTAGCAAGTGGAGTAGAAATGGAAGCAATATCCATAGAAGATAAAGGTAGTGGTATCAAATTTCATGTATTTGTTTACAATGTACAAAATGGTATAGAAATTGATTACAAAACTGGAGAAAGTCATTTAACGTCAAGAGAATAAAAAACACCAAATGGAATTTGAAAAAAAGAAAAAATATGATACACTGAAAATAAGGAAAAATAAAAAGGAGTTATCACATGAAAATTAAATTTAAAATAGCAGCTCTTTCAGATATACCTGGAATAGTCGATTTATGTAATGAATGCTTTGATGAAAATACACCAACTGAAAAAGCAATCAAAATTTTTAACGAGACCATGCATGACCCAAACCAAATTTATTTGATAGGAATAATGGACGATAAAATTGTTGCTCATACTCGTATTGCTGTTGTAAAAACTATGTTTGATGGAATGGATACTTTTGCTATACTGAACCATGTTTGTGTAAAACCTGACTATCGGCATCATCATATTGCCACGCATATGTTAGATGCAATAAAAACAATCTGTATCCAAAAAGGTTGTTGTGCGATTAAACTTTGGAGTCGAAATTTTCGTGTCCCTGCCCATACTTGTTATAAAAAATTTGGCTTTGTAGCAGACGATGCAACCTTTTTTAGTTTAGAAATAGGAGAATAGGAAGAGTATGAAAATAACAAATGTCTATATCGGTGGATGGTTCCAAAGAACCATGTTACAACTAACAGAAATCTATGATTTTCTACGTTCTAAAAGTTCCCATCTGAATTTAGAGCAAGAAAAATTAGACGAACTCCATAAAAATTTAGGAATAGGAAAAATCGTTTATGGCGTTTCAGGAGAAGAATACATTGAGTTTACTACGAGCTTTGATATTGCTGTAAAAATATACGAAGATGGACTCATTTCTTTAAACAATCGTAGAGTTTCAGAAGATACTTTATTTGCAGATATTGATAAAGTAACAGATTATTATGAAAATAAATTATCTCCTGCTATATCTTATCTATTTAGTCTAGGAGCTCCAGTACCTAAAGAACTTGCCAATATTGAAACCGTTTATCCTTATTTTATTATCTGTGACAACGTGACCAAAGACGATATCTCCGTTTTATTATCACGCACAGAAAAACAAAAATACTTTGAATTTACTAATCCAAAATACGATGTCGTAAGAGGAGACAAATATTATTTTATCAATAATAAAAAACAATCTTTAGACAAAATTGAAAAATACATTGAAGAGCAAATCTTTATTCGCGAATTCAAAGGACAATTGCATCGCTATTTGAATTTGCATCGTGTCATTTGGGAGAAAATTGATCGCGTAAAAGAACAGGCAAGTGTTAAGGGTGCCGATATCGTTAAATTCAATGGAAAATTAGAAGGATACGCAAAAACCATCAACCTAATTGATGGGAGAATTAATCAAATGGGAACATATATAGGAACAAGAGAACGAATTGCTAAAAATGATGCCGAACTAACAGAATTTTTAGCCATTTCTGGATATCGTTTCGAAACATTAAAAGATACACTGGATTATATTAAATATCTATGGGATATGACCCAAACTTATGTCACTTCTGCTCAAAAACTATTCAATGGTTTAAAATCGGACGTAACAAGTAAATCCATTAATAGTTTAACAATTGTAACTAGTATGAGTGCTGGAGCAAGCATTATTAGTTTACTAACCAAATCTGAACCCAAATTTACAATGTTTGGAGTTATATATTTCTTTATATTAGCCTTACTAGGATGGGGTTCTACCTCTCTACTAAGTTTTATCTCGAAAAATAGAACCTACCAAATTAGTGATATTTCTTACGATAAAAATATTGATAAACCAGAAGAAAAGGAAAGCAAATAGACAAAACTTTCTTTTTTTGTTAGAATTTTACAAAAGAAGTGAAGCAATATGAAAAAAGAATTACTATCCCCCGTAGGAAACTTTGCTAGTTTAAAAGCCGCTATTCATAACGGAGCAGATGCTGTCTACCTAGGAGGAAAAAAATTTGGAGCACGTGCCTATGCGGATAATTTTTCGGAAGAAGAAATGCTTCGCGCTATAAAATATTGCCATTTGTATAACGTAAAAATTTATGTAACTATAAATACCATGATTTATGAAAGAGAACTAGAAGAATGCATGCATTATATTCGTTTTCTTCACCAAAACAACGTAGATGCAGTCATTATGCAAGACATGGGCTTAATCGCCATGGTTCGAAACAAATTTCCTAATTTAGAAATTCATGCCTCTACCCAAATGCATAATCATAATCAAGAACAATTAAAATTACTAGAAGAACTTGGAGTGAAAAGAGTCGTCTTGGCTCGTGAACTATCCTTAGAAGAAATAAATAACCTAGATACTTCTTTAGAAATAGAAGCCTTCATTCATGGAGCCTTGTGTATTTCTTATTCGGGACAATGCCTATTTAGTAGTTTACTCCTAAACCGCAGTGGGAATAGAGGAAGTTGCGCTGGTATCTGCCGTCTTCCTTTTACTCTTGTAAAAAACAACGAAGAAATACCTACCAATGGAAAGTATCTTTTAAGTCCTAAAGAATTCTCTACTATAGACAACATGAAAGAAATAATGGATTCCAATATCTATTCTCTAAAAATCGAAGGTCGAATGAAAAGTCCTGCATACGTTGCTTTTGTAACACGACTTTATCGTACTTTAATAGATAATTATAAGAAAAAAAAAGAACTCATAATCACTGAACAACAAAGAAAAGAACTTGCTCTTCTTTTTAATCGAGGATTTACCAAAGGACACTTATTTAAGGATAGCAATGAGTTTTTAATGAATAGCAAGACTTCCAACCACCAAGGGATTCCTATCGGCGAAGTGATACATATAACCAAAGATAAAATAAAAATAAAACTGGGCGAGGATTTAAATCAAGAAGACGGAATTCGTTTTGCAAGCACAGACAAAGGAATGATAGTCAATTTTTTATACAACGAAAAAGGTTTGCTAACGAATTCTATTACTAAAAACAACATTTGTTTTGTCGACAATAAAATAGGGTTGACAGAAAAAGGTTTAGTTTTAAAAACAATCGATAACAACCTCGTAAAACAACTAGAAACGATTAAAGAAAAGAAAATACCAATTACCTGTCTTTTAGAAACCTATAGAAATAAACCTTTAAAAATAACTTTGTCGGATAAAGAAAGAGAATACGCTTGCTTAGGCCCTATGGTAGAAGAGGCGACTTCTAAAGAAACAACGGAAGAAGTTATACGAGAAAAAATAGATAGTTTAGGGAATACCCCTTTTTATTTAGAAAAAATAGAAATTAGAAAAGATAACAATATTTTTATTCCTATGAGTACTTTAAAAAATATACGAAGAGAAGTAGTAGAAAAATTACAAAAGGAAAGAGAAAATACCATTCCCCATTCTTTTGTAGAAATAGAAATACCAAAGAAAGAAAAACAAGAAAAGAAGAAACGTAAAGTTTGTAATCTAAACGTATTAGTAAGAAACGAAGCGCAATTAAAAGTTTGTTTAGAAGAAAAAGTAAATACAATCTATGTGACAAATGATGACTTATACAAAAAATACAAAACTGAAAAAAATATTTATTTAAGACTTCCACGAGTACTTACTCATTTTAAAGAATACAACGAAGAAAACTTACTGATTGGAGAAACTGGTGCTTTGCATAAATATGCGAAAAACAATATTGTTATCACAGACTATTATTTGAACATAGCAAATAGTGAAGCCATTGCCTTTTTATTAAAACTAGGAGCAAAAAGAGTAACCCTTTCGATTGAAAATACAATAGAAAGTATAGAAAAGATTGTAGAAAATACGAACGATTTAGAAAAAATAGAAGTAATGATTTATGGAAGACCAGAAGTGATGGTCATGAAACATTGTTTACTAAGCCGTTTTATTAACCAAGAACCCATTTGTAAGGTTTGTACAAAAAAAGACAACTATTATTTAAGAGATAGGAACAATAAGTTATATCCTATAAAGCCAGAGCAGAGTGAAAATCATATGACTCATTTGTTTCATTACAAAGAAATGAACGAATTGGATAACCTAAAAAGTTACCAAAGGATAGGTATAGAAAACTATAGGATAGAATTTTTGGACGAAACTCCAGAAGAAGTGGAGTCAATACTACGTAAAATCGGAAAATGTCAAATTTAGTCAAGAAAAGTAAAATTTAGAGTAAACTATTTATTGGTTTACTTTTTTTTGATATAGTAGAGTCAGAATAATAAGGAGTGATTATTGTGAAGGCACCAAAAGTTTTAGAGCATATAAAACCAGCACACATAGCATGTACTAAGGAAGAAATTGCACCCATTGTTGTCATGCCAGGGGACCCCCTACGTGCGAAATATATTGCGGAAAACTTCTTAAGTGAAGCAAAACTTGTGAGTGATACAAGAAATATGTTTGCCTATACGGGAAACTACAAAGGAACACGTGTAACGGTGATGGGACATGGAATGGGAATGCCAAGTATGAGTATCTACTGCTTTGAACTTTTCTACTTTTTTGGGGTAGAAAAAATCATTCGAGTAGGGACTTGTGGAGGATTAATTCCTGAGTTAAACGTTCCAGACCTAGTCGTTGTAGATTGTGCCTATAACGAAGGAAATTTCGCTTATTCTTATAATGGAGACCCAACACATCTTGCTTATCCAAGTAAGAAATTAAACGCCATTATTAACGAAGTAGCAGAAGAAAATAATTTACACGTTTACAATGGAACAGCAATGTCAACGGAACAATTTGGCTTTTATAGTGATAATGAACACGTTTTAGCAAGAGTTCCAAAAAACATTCAAATTGTTGCAGAAGAGATGGAAGCATTTGCCTTATTCCATATCGCCGATTCCTTTGAGAAAGAAGCTGCTTGTATCCTAACGGTTGTTGATAGTAAATTTAGTGAAACATTCATGAGTCAAGAAGACCGTGAAAAGTCACTAAATGAATCAATAACTTTAGCCTTAGAATCAATCATTAAGTAAGAGAGCCAAAAAAGGCTTTTTTATTTGTAAAAATTGACATTTAAAAATTTTGTGATATTCTAGAATGCTAAAAGAGGGGGATAAAATGGTAGAATTAAATTGGAAGAAAGATTTTGAAAAGTCATGTGAGATTATAGAAAATCCTGATTTATTTAGTGAAGACTATATGCATTACTCAAAAATATTTAATTTTAGAACGATTAATCATAAAGAACTTTATGTAAAAATGAAAGCAAAATGGAAAAAATATCTAGGTGTTCTTGCTTCTACAAATCCAATGTTGAATGCTGTTTCTATGGGATGTAAGAATATTACGGTCTTTGATATTAATTTATTGAATATCTATTTTATGTATTTATCCATTGCAGCAGTACTTGCTTTAGATTATCAGGAATTTTTAGAATTTTTTTATTCTATAGAGTTCGATAAATACTACGGAAAACATTATTTTGAAAAAATGAAAAAAGAATTGCCAAGCGATGTATTAAAATATTGGGAAAATTTATATAAAAAATACCCAAAAGAGAAATTAGTAAATCTTTTTTATTATCCAGTGATTGACCAGAAAAATTCAAAAGGAGTACAGATAGACGTAATTCCTTCTAATATCTTTTTAGAAGAAAAAGAATTTTATCGTTTAAAAAAAGAATTATTAGAAATCAAATTAAGATATTTTGTAGAAGACTTTGGAAATATTCCCACACTTTTAAAAGGTGAGAAATTTGATACCATCTATCTTTCTTGTATGCAAAACTTGATTTATGACAATATAGACGGATATAACTATTTTGAAAAACTGAAAGAGTATGATTACTTATTAGCCAAAGGTGGTGTCATTCAAGGAGGTTATCTTTATAATGGGCTAGATACAGATGATGAAAAATGGTGTAGTTATAATTTAAAACATTTTGAAGAGAATGGTTATCAAAAAGAAAATATAAATATTATTCCAGGAAAAGATTATGGGGAATATCATTTGGCATTTATTAAAAAAAAGCATAATGAAATATAAAATGTTTTTCCATTTCTAAATTTCTTGTATTCTGCATAGATTAGTAGTATATTAAAAACATAAAAGAGGTGAAGTTATGGAAATGTGGATGATTTGGTTAATCATTGTATTTCTTTTAATCATAGCAGAAGTAAGTACAGTGAACCTAGTATCCATTTGGTTTATCGCAAGCGGAATAGTCTCATTAATCGTGTCGATATTTATAGATAATTTCTATATTCAATTTGCAATCTTTGTTATACTAGGAATTATCTTACTACTAACAACAAGAAGTTTCTTAGAACGTTTGTTAAAAAACAAAAGAGAAACAACCAATCTAGACCGCGTCATTGGAATGGAAGCTATTGTTACAGAACCAATAAAAAAACACAATGTTGGAGAAGTAAAAGTCGATGGAAAACGGTGGAGTGCTATTTCTGATGCTGAATTAGAAATTGGGGATGAAGTCATCGTTGAAGAAATCAATGGTGTCAAATTAATGGTTAGAAAGAAGGAGAAGTAAAATGCCATTTTTAATTGCTATATTAGTTTTAATTATTTTAATTGCGATACCAAGTATCAAAGTGGTACCACAAGCAAAAAGTTATGTAGTAGAAAGATTAGGTTCTTACTATACAACGTGGAAAAACGGACTACACTTTAAAATTCCGTTTGTAGATAGAGTAGCGAATGCTGTTACTTTAAAAGAAATTGTAAAAGATTTTGCACCACAACCAGTGATTACGAAAGATAATGTTACCATGCAAATCGATACAGTAGTTTATTTTCAAATTACTGATCCAAAATTATATACTTATGGGGTAGAATATCCAGTAAGTGCGATTGAAAACTTAACAGCAACCACACTACGTAATATTATTGGAGAACTAGAACTAGACCAAACCCTAACAAGTAGAGATATCATCAACTCAAAAATGCGTTCGATTTTAGACGAAGCAACCGACCCATGGGGAATTAAAGTAAACAGAGTAGAAGTAAAAAATATTTTACCACCAAGAGACATTCAAGAAGCCATGGAAAAACAAATGCGTGCCGAACGTGAACGCCGTGAAAAAATCTTACAAGCAGAAGGAGAAAAGAAATCAAGTATCCTAATTGCAGAAGGAGAAAAAGAAAGTGCTATTTTAAGAGCAGAAGCAGACAAAGAAGCACAAATCAAACGTGCAGAAGGGGAAGCAGAAGCAATGCTTAAAATAAAAAATGCCGAAGCCGAAGGAATTAAACTTCTAAAAGATGCCAAAGCCGATGCTTCTGTATTGACTCTAAAAAGTTACGAAGCGCTATCAAATGTAGCAAATGGTCAAGCAACAAAGATTATTGTTCCATCAGAACTTCAATCCATTGCAACGATTGGTACAACAATAAAAGAAATGATGAGCGATAAAAAGTCAAAATAATTGGCTTTTTTCTTTTGTCAAAAATCTGTTAAATATATTTTAAATAAAGAAAAAACAAAACAACTCATGGTATGATTATAAAGGTGAAAACAATGAGTGATGTAATGGAAGAAGTCATCGACATTTTAAACGAAGATGGAACAAAAACAGGAATAAGTGCAACAAAAAAAGAAATTTATGAAAAAGGATATTGGTATCGTTCTGTCCATATTTGGATTATTAATGACAAACATGAACTTCTAATGCAAAAAAGAAATCCCTATAAAAAGACTTTTCCAAATCTGTGGGCTTTATCCGTAGCAGGACACGTACTTGCTGGAGAAACAAGTGAAGAAACAGGCTTGCGTGAACTAAAAGAAGAACTAGATATAGAATTAAAACCAGAATGTTTAGAATACCTATTTACTATAAAAAGAGAACAACCTTATAAAGAGCATACTTTAAAAGTTTTCGACGATGTTTATCTTCTTCCTTGGAATGTAGATATAGAACACACGAAACTCCAAGTGGAAGAACTCACCGATATCAAATATGTTTATTATGAATATTTAAATACCATACTAGAAAATAATGACCCAGAATATGTTCCCATTACGGAAGAGAATAGAAAATTATATGAACTACTACAGAAACGTTTTAATTAAGTCAGGAATGGCTTTTTTCTTTTGCTTGAATAATAGAAGTATTTGTTATAAAATAAAACTTGTTTTAAAAAGAGGTGAATGAACTTGGCAAAAAAATATTACGATGTTGTTTACTTTAGAAGTATCATGCATATGGCTGAAAAATTTGAAATACACAGGGCTTTAACCGAATTTCAAAAATATATTGAAAAATATCCTACAGATGTTTCTGGAAAAACATATTATGCTAATACCCTTATAAAAGCAGGGAACATAGAGGAAGCAGAGGAAGTTTTAAACAGTACAGAAAATTTAATAGAAACAAAAACCCCCATAAAAAGTATAGAAAATATAATTCTGATAAAAATGCAACTATTAACTCTTCAAGGTAAATATAAGGAAGCTTACGATACGATAGAAAAAAATCTAAATGTCTTCTATAGGAGAGGATGGCATTTCGATCCCTTATTAATTTATTTAAGAAAAAAATTAAACATTTTAACACATCAAGACTATGCCTGTTGGGGGAGGGGTTATTTAATAGACCAAGTTTTATCTTACACAGACGAAAGAGCCTTTGAACATATAAAAAAACATCAAGATACCCTTTTAGAAGAGCCTTTGCAATTTGTTCCTTCTTTTCCA
>CAMUBM010000015.1 GCA_947087145.1 uncultured Mycoplasmatota bacterium | reverse complement strand
TTGTGCAACGAATATATTGTAACTTGGTCAGGATCGGAAGATAGCAGCCACATCAGTCTCTGTTCGTGTGCACTTTTTTTATGAGGTGAAATTTTATGTCTGAAGAAATTATTATAAAAGAGTTATTAGTATTGACTAAGAAAGCAATTAGAAAAGAAGAAGTTCCTGTTTCTGCAATAGTTGTTCACAATAATAAAGTTATAGCAAAACAATATAACAAACGTGAACATAAAAAAGATGTTACTGCTCATGCAGAAGTGTTAGCGATTCGGCAGGCATCACGAAAATTGAAGCGTTGGAATCTATCTGATTGCAATCTATATGTTACTTTGCAACCTTGTTCAATGTGTACTGCA
This sequence comes from uncultured Mycoplasmatota bacterium, assembly GCA_947087145.1. Taxonomy (GTDB): domain Bacteria; phylum Bacillota_I; class Bacilli_A; order RF39; family UBA660; genus MGBC108787. The sequence goes on along the minus strand of CAMUBM010000015.1, from coordinate 9,297 downwards.
ATTATTCACCAAAGTAGAATAAAAAATGTTTATTATTTGACTGAAAAATTGGATTATAAACATGAATATTCAAAAACTGCATTTCGAAAATTGGATTTTAGAAATCAAGAGGAAACTTATCAACAATTATTATCTTCTTTCTTTCAAAATAAACGATAAATAATTTGTTTTTATGTTATAATGAAAACAAGTGAGGGATAATTATGGCTACTGATTATAAAGTACTATATCGTAAGTATCGACCTAGTTCATTTGATGAAGTGATAGGACAAAAATATACAATAAGTATGCTTAAAAATGCTATTGTGAATGATAAAATATCCCATGCTTATATATTTACGGGTCCTAGAGGGACAGGGAAAACCAGTACAGCCAAAATTTTTGCGAAAACGATTAATTGCGAGAATTCTAAAGACGGAATTCCTTGCGGTGAATGTAATAGTTGTTTGAATGTGGAGAATAATGCGGATATTATTGAAATAGATGCTGCTTCTAATACGGGGGTTGATGAAATTCGAGAACTTATCAACAATGTAAAAATTGCTCCATCTTTTAGCAAATATAAAGTTTATATTATTGATGAAGTGCATATGCTTACACAGAATGCTTTTAATGCTTTACTTCTTACTTTGGAAGAGCCTCCTAGTCATATTGTTTTTATTTTAGCAACGACAAATATTGAGAGCGTTCCTATTACTATTTTATCTCGTTGTCAAAGGTATGATTTTAAAAAAATAGCAGGTGAAGATTTATTTGCTCATTTAAAAAAAGTATGTGAGACAGAAAAAATTGAAATAACAGATGATGCTATTCAAGAAATTGTTTATTTGTGTGAAGGTGGATGTAGAGATGCACTTAGTATATTGAACCAGTTATCCACAAGTAATCCTTTTATTGATTTGGATGTTGTTTTAACTAATTATGGCTCTGTCTCCATGGTTCAAATTCAAGAAATTGTTCATGCTCTTTTGGATAATGATTATGCTAGGTTACAATCTATTTTTGATAAAATTGAGAAAAGTTCTGTAGATTATAAAGTATTTATTAAAAAAATGGTCGACCAGTTATTCACAGAAGCTATCCATTTGAAAACTTTAGGAAAAGATAGCCTTTATGGTCAAATAAAAACAGTTATCTTTGAATTGAATGACTTAATTAATAAGGTTAACTTGAACATTGATCCTTTTTTACTGATCTTTATGATTTTAGTTCAGTCTATGAAATTAGAGGGAGTTTCTAAAGAGAAAACTATAGAAAGTACAGAAATAGAAAAAGAACAGATTTTTGTTGAAAAAAGTAGTGAAGAAAAAACAAAAGTAGAGAAAACTATTTCTACAAGAGAAGAAAATAAAGAAGAAACGAAAAAAAATCAAAAAGAAAAGGAAGTACCTCCTATTGTTTCTTCTGCTTATGAAAATTATTTGTTAGAACTTAAAAAAATTCGTATTCATAATTGCTTTTCGGAAGCGGACAAAAATTTATTGAAAACTAAAAAGGAAAATTGGTCTACTTTTGTTGCTGCTTTACCGCTCTCTGAGACTATTAAATCAATGGTTATGGATGCAGAAGTAGTTATGGCTTCTCCTCGTATTCAAATCATAACGAATAGTCAGGTGAGTATGGTAGAATTATTTAATCATAATTTACAATCTATCGAAGACAAATATAAAAAAGTAAGTGATGAAGAAGTTCATTTTGTTGCTCTTACTTTAGAAGAGTGGGAGTATTATAAAAAAGATTATATAAAAAAGTTGAAAGAGCATTATGTTTATGAATGGTTGGAGGAACCTATTCTTCCTGTGGAGGAAAAGGAAAGTATTTGTTCTAATAAGACAGAAGAAGGAGTTTTGCACTCCGATTATACTGATGTTTTAACCATTTTTAATGAAGACCATGTGCAGGTCCAATAGAAAGAAGGAATATAAAATGAATATGCAAAATTTAATGGCTCAAGCACAAAAAATGCAAAGAGATATCCAAAAGAAGAAGGAAGAAATTGATCAAACTATTTTTACAGGAAAATCAGAAATGGTAGAAGTAGAGTATAATGGAAAGAAAGAAATGGTTTCTATTAAGATAACAGCTGAAAATTTGGAGAGTGACGATTTAGAAATATTGGAGGATATGATTTTGCTTGCTTCCAAGGATGCTATTCAAAAAATAGATCAAGAAATGGAAACGAAGTTAGGTTCATTGGGTGCAGGTTTGGGTGGACTTTTCTAAAATGATTTATCCAAAGAAACTTGAAAATATTATTGAATACTATAAAAAACTTCCAGGTATCGGTGAAAAGAGTGCAGAGCGACTTGCTTTGGCTACGTTAGATATGAACACGGAGAGTATTCACGATTTTAGTATCTCTTTAGTAGAAGCAAAAGAACACTTGCATCCTTGTAGAATTTGTGGGCATTTAACGGATAAAGAAGTTTGTGACATTTGTTCTGATGGCGGTCGTGATAAAAATCTTATTTGTGTTATTGAAGATTATAAAAGTGTTTTTACTTTTGAAAAAGTGGGAAATTATCATGGGACGTACCATGTGTTAAATGGATTGATTTCTCCAACCGAAGGAATCGGTTACGAAGATATTAACTTATCCACATTGATAGATCGGGTAGAAAAGTTAGAAAAGCCAGAACTTATTTTGGCCTTAAAATCAAATATAGAAGGAGAAACAACTACTTTGTTTATTAAAAAAATATTTGAGAATAAAAACGTGGTCATTTCTCGTTTGTCTTATGGTATTCCTATGGGAGCAGATATTGATTATATGGATGTAGTTACTTTAGACAAAGCACTTGATGATCGTAAAACTATTTCGGAATAATATTTTTGTACATCTATTGCATATAATGAATTAATAGGTGATATGAATGGTAAAAAAAATCATTGCAGTGGTTAAAAAATTTGTCTTTGCTTTTTTGCTTCTTTATGGACTTGATTTATGTATTAATTCATTAAATATAATTATTCCTATCAATGTTTTTACGTTAGGAACAGTGACTTTTCTAGGAGTTCCAGGATTGGTTTCATTGGTTGCAATGTTTTTTATGACCAAATGAATAAAGTAGGTGATGTAATGGTACAACATGAAGCAATTCAAGATTTAGTGAAAAAATATAATGAGAACCAATTGTCTCATGTTTTTTTGATTGAAACAAATGATAAAGCGGCTGCTTTAGAGGACATTAAGGAGTTTGTGAAAGTAATCAATTGCAATGAAAGTTATATGGAAGATTGTATGAAGTGTAATTTGTGTCATTTGATTGCTACAGATCAGTTACCTTCTTTAGAAATTGTATCTCCTGATGGACAAGCTATCAAAAAAGGTCAGATGGAGGAATTAAAACAAAAGTTTTCTAGTATTCCTTATTTATCTCGATATAATACTTATATTATTAATGATGCAGAAAAGTTTAATGCTTCTTCTGCAAATACGATGTTAAAGTTTATAGAGGAACCAGAGAAGAATATCATTGGGTTTTTGATTACAAATAATCGAGAAAATGTAATTTCTACGATTAAAAGTCGTTGCGAAATCGTAAAAGTAATGTATGAAAAGGAAAATCAAAATATAACAGATCGTATTCAAGAACTTGCTATAAATTATTTGTATAAAATTGAAGTGGAAAAGCAACAAACAATCGTTTATAATAAGACTATCTTGGATGAAAAGTTGGAAAGAGAGGAAATGGTTCTTTTCTTTAAGGCTATCTTTCAAATTTATTATGATTTTTTTCAAGGGAAATCTATTTTAGAAAAGTTGAAACCAATGGAACAATATACACAGGATATGCTTTTGCATCGACTTGATTTAGTAGGAAAAATGTTAGAGCGTTTAAATTATAATGTGAATATCAATTTGTTATTGGATGCTTTTGTTTTAGGATTGGAGGAGTAATATGAATATTTATGGTGTAAAGTTTAGTGATAAAGGGAAAGTTTATTATTTTTCTTCTCCTCATTTAAAAATCAATAATAATGTTTGTGTTATAGTTGATACCGAAAAAGGGTTGCAATATGGCAAAGTAGTACAAAAGGTGGAAGAGAAGGATATTGCTAGTTTTAAGGATACATTAAAAGAAATTGTCCGGACCACTACAAAGGAAGATTATAAAAAACATTTGCAAAACTTAAAAGAAGCAGAGCATGCTTTAAAGTCTGCTCAGAAACTTGCGAATGAACTTCATTTAGAAATGCGTTTTTTATCTGCAACATTTACTTTTGATAAAAAACAACTTTTGTTTACTTTTACAGCGGATGAAAGAGTAGATTTTCGTGAACTGACTCGAAAATTGGCTGCCATTTATCGAACCAGAATAGAACTTCGTCAGATTGGTGCTCGTGATAAGGCGTGTAATGTCGGAGGAATTGGTCCTTGTGGAAGAGAGTTGTGTTGCAGTTCTTTTTTAAATTCTTTGGAGTCTGTTTCTATGAATATGGCTAAAAATCAGAATTTGGCTCTTAATCCCTCTAAGATTAATGGATGTTGTGGAAGACTTTTTTGTTGTCTAGCTTATGAAGATCAAGCTTATTTAGATGCTCAAAAAGGTTTACCTCATGTGGGAGATGTTGTTCATTATAAAGATTTAAAAGGAAAAGTTGTTTCGGTGGATATATTGAATCGAAAAATTAAAGTGGATTGTGGAAACGAAATAAAAGAAGTGGATATGAATAATGAAAGTCATCAATGATTTGTACGATTATGAAAACTTAAAGATTGTACAGGAGAGTGAAAGTTTTAAATTTTCTTTAGATTCTCTTTTACTTGCAGAGTTTGTGGATAGTGTGGATAACTCGAAATTAATACTTGATTTGTGTACAGGAAATGCTGTAGTCCCTTTGGTTTTATCTTATTATTATCCAAATAAAATTGTAGGGTTTGAAATACAGGAAGAAATCTATCAATTAGCGGAAGAAAGCATTTGCTTCAATCATTTGGAACATCAGATTTCTCTTTATCATGATACAGTTATCCACATTGGGAAATATTTCCCGGGAAATAATTTTGATATTATAACTGCTAACCCTCCTTATTTTAAATACAATAAAACCTCTCTTGTTAATGAAAATGTGCAAAAAGCGATTGCTCGCCATGAAATTTATTTGTCATTGGAAGAATTATTTCAAGTAGTAAAATATGCTTTAAAGGAGAATGGTGTATTTTATTTAGTGCATCTTCCTGAACGATTGGAAGAAATACTTGCTTTGTGTGAAAAATATAGGTTGGTAGCAAAAAAAGTACAATTTGTTTATACAAAAGAAAATACGAATGCTGGTATTGTTTTAGTGAAGTGTGTGAATAATGCAAAGAATGCATTAGTTGTTTCTTCTCCTTTGTATATTTCAAAGTATAAAAGTTATAAAAATATTTTTAGGAAGTGATGATATGAAATTAATTGTTGGTTTGGGTAATCCTGGTAAAGAATATGAGAAAACAAGACATAATGTTGGATTTTTAGTTCTTGATGCTTACTTATCTTCTACTAATTGGCAAAAAAAGTTTGATGGCCTTATTCAATTGCAAAATATTGGAGGAGAAAAGGTACTTTTTTTAAAACCGACGACTTATATGAATTTATCAGGGAATTCAGTTTTGAAAGCGATGCAGTATTATGATTTATCTATTGATGATATTTTGATTATTCAAGACGACATGGATTTGGAAGTTGGTAAATATAAATTGAAAAAGGATAGTTCTGCTGGGGGACATAACGGAATTAAGTCTATTATCTCTTCTTTAGGAACAAATGCGTTTTCTCGATTAAAAATTGGTATTTCTCATGATAAGAATGGAAATACTATCGATTATGTACTTGGCAAGTTTTCTAAAACAGAATTCGCAAGTTTAGAGTCTCAGTTTTCTATTTTTCAAGAAATTATTGCTAGTTTTATTCTTGATGGAATAGAAAAAACAATGAACAAATACAATTAGGTGATAGTATGCAATGGTTAGAAAAACTATTGGAAGTAGAAATGGATGTAAGAATTACTGGTCTCTCTAAAGAATTAAATGTACTTTATTTGCTTTCTTTGTTTCGGAAGAAAAAGGATAATATTTTAGTTGTCACTAATTCTTTGTATGAATGTAATCAATTGTTTTCTCTGTTAAGTACTTATACAGACGAAGTGCTTCTTTTTCCTATGGACGATTTTTTATCAAGTGTTGCTCTTGCTGTTTCTCCTGACTTAAAAATCAAACGATTAGAAACTTTACAAAAGGTATCTTTAGGTAAGCATATTGTTGTGACAAATTTAATGGGGTATTTGAAGTATTTACCTTCTTTGGAAAGTAAAGAAACGCAAACATTTACTTTGTGTGTAGGGGATACTTTTTCTCGAGATGAACTTGTAGAGCGTTTAGAAAAGTTTGGGTACACAAGAGATTCTTTGGTGACTGCAACAGGAAATTATGCTGTACGGGGATTTATCTTGGATGTTTTTTTGACTTTTCTGGACCACCCAATACGAATTGAGTTTTTTGGTAATTCTATTGAGTCCATTCGTTATTTTGATGAAAATACCCAGTTATCTTTGCAAAATATTACAGAGATTACTTTTTCTCCTTATGAAGAATTTATAAGCGAAAAACATAGTTCTTTGCTTGCTTATATGCAAACTCCATTGGTTGTTTTTTATGATTATCAACAGATTGTAGCAGCAAATCATAAATTGGAACAAGATATTTTAGAGTATAAATTAGCCAATGAAATTGATAAGAATGAAGAGTATATGTATTCTTTTTCTGCTTTGTCTGTTTCTCATGCTCTTTATATCGATACATTAGAAAATACAGAAAAAAGCGAAATTCCTTGTAAGAAGTATCGTTCGCAAGAATTAGAAAATTTCCATTCTGATTTTCAGTTACTCAAAGAAAAGGTAGGTTTATGGTTACAACAGAAAAAAACAATTGTCTTTTGTTTATCTAAAGAACGGCAAGTCTTAGAAATTCGAGAGTTGTTTCCAGAAGCTATTCTTTGTAAAAATGAAGTTTTAGCAGAACAACAAGTAAATATTGTTTTAAAAAAGATAAATAAGGGTTTTGTTTTTTCTTCGTTGGTAGTTTTGTCAGAATATGATATTGAGGAAGTGCATGAAGAAAATATTAAGTATAAGAATACATTAAAGATAGGAAAGAAAATTAATTCTATTAATGCTTTGCAACTTGGAGATTATGTAGTACATCGTAGTCATGGAATTGGTATTTACAATGGTGTGGTTACTTTAAATCAAATGGGAATGCAAAAAGATTTTATTCAAATTAATTATTTTGGCAATGATAAGGTTTATATTCCTGTAGAAAAAATATCGAATATTTATAAATATACGGACAAAGATGGAAGTAAGCCACAAGTAAATAAGTTAAATAGTTCTTCTTGGGAGCTCAAAAAACGCCAAGTACAAAAGAAAATTAGGGATATTTCAGAGGAGTTAATGCGTTTGTATGCAAAAAGAACTAGTACAAAAGGTGTAGCGTATGTAGATTATCCTATGGAAGATTTGTTTGCTATGGAATTTCCTTATGAAGAGACAAAAGACCAATTGAAAGCCATTCTTGATGTCCAAAACGATTTAAGAAGTCCAGTACCTATGGATCGCTTGTTGTGCGGAGATGTTGGTTTTGGAAAAACAGAAGTGGCTTTTCGGGCGATGTTTAAAACCATACTCAATAATAAACAAGTTTTGTATTTGTGTCCTACGACGATTTTGTCTAAGCAGCAATATACTTCTGCATGTATTCGTTTTTCTTCTTATCCAATCGAAATAGCACTTCTTAATCGATTTACTTCGCAGAAAGAGACTAAGCGAATTTTAGAGGATTTAAAACTTGGGAAAATTGATTTGGTATTTGGAACACATCGATTGCTTAGTTCAGATATTGTTTGTAAAGATTTGGGTTTACTTGTGGTCGATGAAGAACAACGTTTTGGAGTTACCCATAAGGAAAAGATTAAACAATTTAAAAATGATGTGAATGTTTTAACTCTTTCAGCAACTCCTATTCCAAGAACTCTTAAGATGGCTATGAGTGGACTTCGAGATTTATCGATTATTGATACGGCTCCTGTAAATCGGTATCCTGTGCAAACGTATGTGGTGAGTGAAAACGATTTACTTGTAAAGGATGCAATTTATAAAGAATTAACAAGAAAGGGTCAAATTTTTATTTTGTATAATAAAGTTGCTTCAATTGAAGAGTTTAGTCATCGTTTAGAACGTTTGGTACCTGAGGCACGTATTTCTTTTGCCCATGGACAAATGACGAAAAGGGAATTGGATGCTATTATGGAATCGTTTGTATTACATGATTTTGATATTTTGGTTTGTACAACGATTATTGAAACGGGTATTGATATTCCGAATGCGAATACTTTAATTATTTATGATGCGGACCATTTTGGTTTAAGTCAGTTGTATCAGTTAAGAGGAAGAGTAGGTCGAAGTGATAAAATTGCTTATGCCTATCTTTTGTATGATAAACATAAGGTATTAAATGATATTGCGGTGAAACGTTTGCAAGCAATTAAAGATTTTACGGAGCTAGGAAGTGGATATCGTATTGCAATGCGTGATTTATCGCTTCGTGGTGCGGGGGATATTTTAGGAAGTGAACAGGCTGGTTTTGTAGAGTCGGTGGGAATTACTCTTTATATGAAAATGATTGAAGAGGAAATGAAACGTTTACAAGGTGAAGAAGTAGAGGAAGAGGATACCGATACGAAGTCTCTTGTTCATGTAAGTACGCACATTAGTGATAGTTATGTAAATGACGAGGATGTAAAAATTGAAATCCATCAATTGATTAATGAAATTGAAGATGCAACTTCTTTGGAAAGAATAAAGGGAATTTTGGAAGATCGTTTTGGTAAGATTACAGAGGAAATGGAAATTTATATGCAGGAAGAATGGTTTGAAAAATTGGCAAAACGTTTATCTATTACGCACGTGAAACAAACAGACCGAATGGTAGAAGTAGAAATGCCTGAAGAGGTTTCTTCTAAAATTAAGGGAGATAAGTTGTTTTTGGAAGCGTATAATATTAATCCCTCTTTTTCTTTTAAGTATTTGAATAAAAAAATTACGATAAGTTTGTTGCTAAAAAAAGACAAGAAACATTTCTTGTATTCTTTTGTCCCTTTGTTGGAACTTATTTTAAGAGATATAGAAGAAAATTGAATTCTTCTATTTTTTATTTCTTTTATTAATTTTCGTTTGGATAAGTTTTTGCTCATGCATAAGGTAATCGTTTCGTTTGCTTTCTTCCTCAACAGAAATAATATAATTATATTAGTCTAA
>CAMUBM010000014.1 GCA_947087145.1 uncultured Mycoplasmatota bacterium | reverse complement strand
TAGGAAGAATGATGCTTGTATTCTTATGTGATGCTTTAAAAAAAGAAACTTTAGATGATGGAAGTGTTAGAGATGTATTAAAACTTCATCCAGCATTAGCTCCGTATAAAGTTGCTATATTGCCATTAATTAAAAAGGTTCATTCTGAGAAAGCCAAAGAAGTTTATAACAAATTAAATAATTATTTTATGTGTACAATGGATGATTCATCTTCTATTGGTAAAAGATATAGAAGGCAAGATGCAATTGGCACTCCATTTTGTATTACCATTGATGATACTACATTTGAAAACAATATGGTTACTATTAGAGATAGAGATACGATGGAACAAATTACTATGAGTATTGATGATATTCCTTATTATGTAATTGAAAAACTGATGTTCTAGATTATTTTTCAATGTTTAATTAGTTTTTGACAATGATTTTAAAATATGATATTATGAATATGTCAAGTGAGCTCGCATAAAATAAAAAAAGAGGAACATTCGATCTTGCAAGTGAATGTTGCCTCTAATTAAATTAGTTGTGACACTCTATCAATGATGAAGAGTGTCTATTTTTTTATTGCTAACACCAGTAAGGCAGAAAGTAACAAAATGATAGCAATGAGCTTTAGAACTTTCAAAATAAAAGTCTTAGTTTTATCAATATCTACCTCCTTTCCTTTTCAAGATTGGAGGACGACACTCACATCAAATGTTTCTATTTGAATTATATAATATCTGCAACATTTAAACAAGCAAGCTTGTAAAATTTTTGCTCATTTTTTCAAGAGCGCGAAGTGAAAACACACTTGCAAATTGACTTAGTAAATTAGAAAGAAGTGATGGATATGGCTTGTGCAACAATACATTTAGCAGTAGCTAAAAAATATTTAGAAGAACATAAAGAATTAAATTATGATAAAGTAATTGCAGGAACTCTCTATCCAGATGCAGCTTCAAATAATGATGAATCACATTATACTAATAAAAGTCGTGAAAGCGATAATGTAAGCCATGTTCGAGGTAAAGTAAATTTATATGCTTTCTTAAAAGAACATGAAATCTTAAATGAATTTGAATTAGGTTGGTTCTTACATCTAGTAACTGATTATTTATTTTTTAAAGAATGTTTTACAGAAGAATATTTGTTAAACAATAGTTATGAAGATTTTTGCAAAGATTTATATTTTGCTTATGATCATTTAAATCTTTATTTATCTGAAAAGTATAATATTACAGAAAATGATTATAAAGATTATCCTAGTGAATATTATTCTGGAAAAGTTTATGAAGATTGTATTTTACCTAAAGAGATGATTGATGAGTTTATAAATAGAGTTTCTATTATCGATTTGGAAAAATATATTAAAAAAATTGAAAGATATCAAAATAATATTAAACCTTAAAAGTTAATGAATGTCCTCCTTAAGGCAACAGAATGATAGGAAACTCGAACTTTTATAGTTTGAGTTTTAATATGTTTAAAAATATGATAGAATATTTATATAAACTAAATTGATAATGTCAATTTAGTAAAAACACACTTGTATAACGACATGATCATTATTCGTGTGATTCTTTGCAAGGAGTAAAATTAATGAAATTTGAAGATATAAAAGATATAGACATTTGTTATTCGTTTTTTCATTATACAAATAAAAACAACATCGAAAGTATAGCTGAAAAAGGATTGCTTCCTAAAATTGGTGATAGTGCAACAGGAATAGAAACTACAGAAAAAATATTTTTTGCAATAGCCCCAAAAGGAGTATTTTCCATATTTGATTCATGGATAAGGTGGTTAATTGCTAAAAGACTAACTGATTTACCAGGTAAAAAAGCAGATATACCATTTTATCGTTTTTGTACCTTTATAATGCGACTGCCTTTAATTCACTATTTTATAGCAATTATTGTTAATATAGTGGTTTGGTTTGAATTCAAATTTAAACCATTTAAAATTAAGTCGTTTAAAATTATGAAAGAAATATTAGATAATAGTTGTTTTCTTTTATTAGATTTAGAAGAAGAAAAGGATTTTTCTTATAAAGATATAGACGAAGTAAAAGCTCAAAAGTTTAATAGAAAATTGTTAAAAATGGTATATGCTAAGCAACATAAAATGAGTAGTAAAAAGATGGATTACTGGAATATGCACACCTTTAGTAATATATCAATTCCACCAAATAAAATTACTTTGATTAAACTTAATAATTCTTATAAATGTTTAGATATTTTATTGTGGATGATAGAAAATAATAATATAGATATAAAAATACTAGCTCCTTTTTTATATGAATTTCTTCAATATTATAATCTTTTATAATAAAAAGTGTACTTTTCTCTCGGGCAGCATTGACGAAGCTGTTCGAATTATTCAAACTTTAAAATATACTTATAGTCTGATTTTAATTTGATAAGTAATCAATAGATGAATTATTATTTTAACGAACAATATTTACTCAAAAAAAATTCCCATTTTTAGGAATTTTTTTTTATAGTTCAAATTGACTATTGTAAAGGTCTGCATAGAAACCTTTTTGGTTCATTAATTCTTCATGATTACCAGTTTCAATAATATTTCCATCTTTCATAACAAGAATTAAATCGGCATTTTTTATCGTGGATAAGCGATGGGCAATAATGAATGAAGTTCTTCCTTCCATTAATTTATCCATAGCCCTTTGAACTAATTCTTCAGTTCTGGTATCTACATTAGAAGTAGCTTCGTCTAGAATAAGGAAAGGAGCATCTTCAATCATACCTCTTGCAATAGTTAAAAGTTGGCGTTGTCCAGCTGATACAGAGTCGTTGTCCGTAATTTCTGAATTATAGCCATTTGGTAGCGTTTTAATGAAATGATCTAGTCCTACTGTTTTACAAACTTCTCTCACTTTTTCGTCACTTACGTTTTCACGATTGTAAATAATATTTTCTTTTATGGTCCCATTGAATAACCATGTATCTTGTAAAACCATTGTAAATAATTCGTGAATGTTTTCGCGAGTTAGTTCACTTGTTGGTACACCATCAATTTTAATGGTTCCAGAGTTAATGTCGTAAAATTTCATAAGTAAGTTTACCATAGTGGTCTTCCCTGCTCCTGTTGGACCTACGATTGCAATTTTCTGTCCACTGGTTGCTTTCGCAGTAAAGTTCTTTATGGTTGGATTTTCATTTCCTTCATACTTAAAGACGACGTTATTGAATTCAATGTTTCCTTTTACCCTCTCTTTTTCGAGTTTGTTTTTGATATGGCTTTCGCTTTTCATTTCTTTTTCGTCTAGAATTTCAAACACACGTTCACTTGCTGCTGCGGTAGATTGTAAAGAAGTCATGGCCTGTGCCATTTGAGAAAGTGGCGATGTAAATAAACGAACGTAGGAAATGAAAGCAACTATGACACCAAAACTAATCTTCCCATTCATAGCAAGTAAGGCTCCGACGATACAAACAGCAACATAACCAAAGTTTCCGATAAAGTTCATCATGGGCATCATGAGTCCTGATAAAAACTGACTTTTCCAATTAGCGGTGTACATTTTCTTGTTTAATTCATTAAATTTTTCATCGGATATTCTTTTTCCATTGTAGGCTTTTACTACATTGAGTCCAGAATAGACTTCTTCAATGTGGCCATTTAAAGCCCCTAGTTCTTCTTGTTTTTCCGCAAAGTACTTTTGAGATTTTCCAAGAACCCCAAACATGAAGACAAATCCAAGTAAACTAGAAACGATTGCAGTGATGGCCATTAATCCATTGGTTACAAACATCATAATAATAGTTCCTACAAATAAGGTCATCGCACTTACTAAAGTGGATAAAGATTGGTTCATCGATTGTGCAACCGTATCAATATCGTTAGTGACTCTCGACAAAATATCTCCAGTTTGGTTTTTATCAAAATAAGATAAAGGTAATTTGTTGATTTTTTTCGAAATTCTAGAACGCAAGTTTTTAGCAAAATTATTGGAAACTATTGTCATAGAAATGGATTCGATAAAGGTAAATATCGCACTACATATTAAAATGGTAACAATGATATAAGCAATCGATTTAATCTTTTCGATATCCATAAATGGTTTTACGACACGACCAATGCTCTCTGGTGCCTCGTCAATTTTTTTGTAAAGAACAGAAACGTCTGTATCTTCATTTACATCACTCATAAGTTCTAGTAATTTTACTTGGTCTTCTATCGTAATCGTTACTCCATCCACTTCGAATTCTTTTAGTAAAACACTTGCAATACTTGTAGGTAAAGCTGTATTCTCTTCCCTACTCTTTAGGAAAGCAATTTTGTCACTTGTCGTAATTTCTTTTCCATTATAAGTCGTGGTTGGAAGGATAAGAGTTAAAATGCTTTCTGGTAAGTCAGTCAAAAATTCTAGAGTTTTCTCTGGTGCTTTTTTAATATTTTCTAAAAATTTTGTGAATGCTTCCATATTTTCTTTTGGCATAGAAGAAGTCGCCAAAATCGAAAATGTCTTTTTTTCTGTTAAATCTAACGCTAAAAGTTCTGGTAAAGTATCTTTTAGTTTCTCTTCGTTTAGTTCGTTCGTAATATTCTCTGTGATGGTTTGTAAATTTTTGGTATTGGGAACTAATCCTTCGGCGATTTTATCAGTTAAATCGGAAAGGATGTTTGGCGTAAATATCGCAAGAATAGATCCTGAGCCAGCTAAGAATAAAGCAATTACGATTAAAACGCGGAAGTTTCTAAGTTCGTGAATGAGTCTTTTTATGGCTCCTCCAAAATCACGTGCTTTTTCGACTGGTGCTGGACCGGGTCCTCGTCTTGTTCTATTTCTACTAGGCATTTTCTAACTCCTCCTTTGATAATTGCGATAAAGCAATTTGTTTATATACTTCACACGTGTTTAAAAGTTCTTTGTGGGTACCCATACCAACACATTCTCCGTTATCTAAAACAACAATTTTATCGGCATTCATAATGGTTCCAATTCTTTGAGCAACTATTAGACTGGTTGCGTCTTTGGTGTATTCTTTTAATTTACGTCTTAGGACCGAATCGGTTTTGTAGTCTAAGGCTGAGAAAGAGTCGTCAAAAATATAAATTTCTGGTTCCCTTGCTATGGCTCTTGCAATTGAAATTCTTTGTTTTTGTCCTCCTGATATGTTGGTTCCTCCACTTGCTAGTTCGGTATCGTAGGCTTCATCCATTTTTAAGACAAATTCTTCGGCTTGAGCAACTTTAATGGCTTTTTTTATTCCTTCTTCTGTTTTTTCGTTTTTACTTTCTCCGTATGAGACATTTTCTTTAACACTTCCATTAAAAATCACTGCTTTTTGGGGAACGTAACCCAGTTTATTGTAAAGGCTTTCTAGTTTGTATTCACGTACATTTACGCCATCTACAAGAACTTCTCCTTCGGTAGCATCATAAAATCTTGGTACTAAGTTAATCAAAGTAGATTTTCCACTTCCTGTCGAACCAATAAAGGCAATCGTTTCTCCTTTATTGACTTTAAAAGAAATATTTTTAAGAAGGTATTCTTCGGCATCGGGATATTTAAAGGATACGTTTTTAAATTCCACTGTACCTATTTCTTCTGTATCAGCCTTAAAGGTTCCTTCTTGTACACTCTCTTTGGTTTCAAGTACTTCATTAATACGGCTTGCAGAAACTTGTGCACGTGGGAGCATCATGAAAATCATGGCGAGCATTAAGAAAGACATAATGACTTGCATGGCATACGAAGAAAATACAACCATATCTCCAAACAAACTAATTTTATCTACCATTAAGGCATCTTTTATTAGATAGGCTCCGATAAAATAAATCACAAGGGTTAGGGAGTTCATAACAAGATACATAACAGGAGATAAGAAGGCAAACTTTTTTTGGTTGGATAATTGTTGATTGGTAAGACGAGTATTAACACTTTCGAACTTCTCTTCTTGAAAATTTTCTGCATTAAAGGCACGTACAACGCGAATTCCTGTTAAGTGTTCTCTAATACGTCCGTTGACTTGGTCGATTAATTGTTGTACGACTTTGAATTTTGGCAAAATGGTAATCATAAGTGTCCCAATTACTGATAATAAAATGACAACTGCCACTGCTGTTACAGCACTCCATTGCCATGATTTGTTTAGGATTTTGGTAATGGCCCAAACGGCGGTGATTGGTGCTTTGATTAAAAGTTGTAAGCCCATTCCAATTAGCATTTCCACTTGTGTAATATCATTCGTAGTACGGGTAATTAAACTATCGGTTTTAAATTGTTTCACTTCATGCGTAGATAAATTTTCAACTTTCGTGAATAATTTTTTTCTTACTTTCATAGAAAAAGAACTAGAAAGATGGGAAACAAAGTACCCCACGATAATCGCAGCAGTTAAACTTCCTAGGGCACACAAAAGCATAAAGCCACCATTTTTTAGAATATCTGCCATCTCACTCCCTTCGGTTTGGACTAGTTTTGTGATTTCTGACATATAATCTGGCATTTTTAAATCTAACCAAACTTGGAATACAATCAGAAGTAAACTTATGCCTACTAGTCCCCATTCTTTTTTATTAAAATTTTTTATTAGTTTTAGCATTTTTCATTGCTCCTTTCGATGTTTTTTTGCATTTTTTTAAGAATTCGAATAAATTCATTTTGTTCTTTTATAGAAATATTTTTTGTAAGTAATTTTTCTATATTTTTCATTTTTTCTTTCTGTTTTAGAAGTACTTTTTTGGCATTACTTTCTAGTACCACTCTTTTTACTCGTGTATCATCTTCATCAGTCATTCTTTTTATAAAATGATTTTTTTCCATGGTTTTTAGTACTCCTGATATGGTCGCTCTTCGAAGTCCTAAAACATTTTCTAATTCTTTTTGATAAACAACATCCTTTCCTTGGTTTAGCATATACTCCATAATTTGAAATTGGGTTGGTGTAGGAGTCATTTTCGTACATAGATTTTCTTTTTCTGTTAAAAATAAACGAATGATTTTGGTTTCTAAGTTTTTTATTTGATAGAGTAAATTTTCTTCCATAGGCAAACACAACCTTTACTGCCATGCTACATATTATGCTAATTTAAAATAATTGTCAATGCCCTTACAAAAAAAAGAGAAAGTTTCATCTCCTGTTCACAAAAGTTTCACTTTTCTTTAATTTTTTTAAATATTTATTTCCATTTTATATCTTTTTTTCCCATAAATTGTATTCATAGTTTCCTATTTTTCCAGTACCTTTTTCACAAAAACCATTTCTTTTATAATATTCATTTAATTTTGGATTGCTTTTTTTACAGTCTAGTCTTACGTATTCTTTTTTATGTTTTAAAGCCAATTTATTGGCATAATTTAATAACATATTCCCAACTTTCTCCCCAGAAACGTCTAGTTTACTAGCTAAATGATGAATATAAATGGCTTTGTTGTCATTTTTCCAATAGTTTTCGTCGTTAAACTTTATCAACATTACTCCTACAATATTTTGATTTATTTTTGCAACATACAATTCATTACCATTTTGAAGTTGTTCTAAGAAATAATTTTCATCGTATTTTTTTTAATAAAAACTAGGGTTCCATTGGTCTATTTTTTTCTTTAAAAGCCATTCACATCTCTCTTTTATTAACCCTAGAATACTTTCCATGTCTGCTTCCTTTGCTTTCTCAATTTTTAAATCTACATAATTTATAATTTCCTTTAGAGTTTTCCTTGGTCTGGCGCTTGGAGATTGATTGGCAATTCCTATGGAAATGCTGAGTTTAATTCTAAATGTTCATATCCCACTAATTTTGCTATTTCTTCTTTTGTATAAGCAATATCTCGTATCCATAAAGAACCTAAATTCAAATCAGTAGCTCGAAGTAAAATATTTTCAATACAAGCTCCAATGGATAAATGGTCCCCCGTAAGCCAATTGTCGTTTTTTTCTTTAAATACTAATATTAAAATAGGAGCATCTTTTATTACATTCGATGTTGCAAGTACACTACTAGGGCATCCCAGTTTTTTTCGTTCTTCCTTTTGGGTACTACGTGTCACTTCTTTTGCCATAATTTCTGCTACTCGATTTTTCAAAAAATCTTTTAAGACAACAAAAAACCAAGGTTGTCTATTTTTAGTTGCAGGAGCGAGTCTTCCACAATTTAATAAGTCTTCTATGACTTTATTTGGTATCTCGTCTTTTTTAAAGGTTCGAATACTTCTTCGATTTTCTATTGCTTATTTACTTCCATCTTTTTCACTCCTCGAACTCCTTTATTTTACCATAATCAGGAGAACTTTTTCATAATTTCTAAAATAATGGGTAATATTTTCCAAATAATTTGCATGTCAAAAATGGAAATATTATATTTTTTTAGTAAAGAATTGTTTTTTCCTAATTTGTTTATCGTTTCTTCGATATCGTTTATTCCAAAAGAGTTTAGAAGTTCATAAATAAAGTGAATGATACTCCTTTTTTTCTCGTCTGGTATTTCTTTTAATTTTTCATTGATGTAGTTACAGAGTTCTTTGGTTTTTTTGTCCATATCTTTAGTGGTTATAATTTCTGAGCCATTAATTTTCCAGGTATATAAGTCATGTTCTAGAATACCAATACTACTACTTTCTATAATTTTTATTAAAGAGTCATTTTCAAATAAACCACCTACTATACTGGATTTAGGAATAAAGGTAGTTATCTTTTTTTCTATTTCTTGCAAAGTATTCTCTTTACTTCTTAGTCCGGGTCCATCGTTATTGTAGACTTTTTTTATTTTTTCTTGTACTTCCTTTTTACTAAATACATAAGCATACATGGCGAGATTACCACCTTTGGAATGTCCTCCTACTATGATTTCTTTTTTGGTATGGGTAACAATATCTTCTAAATAGGAGACGGCTCTTTTTTGGGAAGGTGTCTCTTCATAGCTTAAATTAAAGTTTTCTTTCCATCCTGTTAAAGTTTCATCTGTACCTCGAAAAGCAACAAATATTTCTCTGTCACTTACAATAAAAGTCATGGCACAAAATTGTTTTTCTTCGGCCTCAGAAGATTCTTTTACAAATTTAGCAATTTTTACATTCCCAAAACGTTTGCTTTTTTCGAGTTGAGAAAATAAAGTGTTTTGATTTTTTAATAGAATACTTTCTTTTTTATCGCTACTCACATATTTCGGATAGAGTTCTTGTATGGTTTGTAGTTCTTTCGTATTTAAAAATTTTTCTATCCTGATATAAGAGAAAGCACATAGTATTAGATTGTCTACTTCGTTTAAGGGTTCTTGTTCAAAAGGAATATCTCCTCGCCATTTCAAATATTCAAATATATTGTCCATTTTTCACACTATCTTTCAAGATAGTATATTCTTTTTTAATCTTAAAATGTCTTATTTTGTACCAATAGAAACTACTTTTTCTCCATCGTTGATTACTCCTATCGCTATATTTCCTTTATTATGTTTGTAGGAAAAATCAATTTGAATGCGATACACTCCTTTTTCTTTTATGTAATCTGTAATATTCTTTTCTAAATCTCCTTCCATTACTTTTTCGTATTCTTTTAAAGTTTCTCCTTTCCAATAATTTTCTCCTATTAAAAAATCACGAACGATATCTTCATACCCTATTCTATAAATAGAGTTGGGTTCATATTTGTATTTTTTGATACTCATTTTATATTTGGTATCTTGATTTTCAATTTTGTATTTGTTTTTCCATTTTTGTTCACTACAAGATGTTTTTATTTTTTTCTTTCCATTTGGAATATAACAACCATAAGATTTAATACTAAGGAAAAAAGGTTCCTTTTCTATCACAGAAGATTTTTCAAAAAAAGTATTGGTAAGACCATTTTCTAGATTGAAGAGACCAAAAAGGAATTTATCACTTTGTATGGTTTCTACTACTTCTAGTGAAGTATCATTTAAGTGGACATCATACATTCTTATGTATTTGGGAAAGAGACGTGGAATTAGGTTGAAACTAGAAAGTAATATCCATAGAAAAATGAAGAAAAGCAGAGTTATTATTTCTTTTTTTCGTCGTTCTTTTCTTTTTCGTTTACTATCTTCTATGCTTGTTCTTTGATATTCTCTTAATGCTTCTTTTTGTTCTTCTTCGCTTCCCATTCTTTATTCTTCCTTCTTTTATTTTCATATTCATTATCTTATCATAATTTGACAAAACTCGAAAAAAAAGATAGTATGGATACATAA
>CAMUBM010000013.1 GCA_947087145.1 uncultured Mycoplasmatota bacterium | reverse complement strand
TTCTATGGATTGTATTTGTTTTTTTGGTAAGATAGGTGGTGTAATTTGTTCTAAAGAAATAGAGGTTTTTTTATTTTTTTTTTCTATGTTTAAATTGTTTGTTTTTTCCTCTTTTGCTAGTGTTTCTATTTTCAAATTGGTTTGCTTCTGTTCTGTATATAAATCAGAGTATTTTATTAAAGTATTTAATTCTAGATTCTTTTTTTGCAAATCTTCTTTTAAGTTTTCCTCCAATGCTTTTTCTACTTTTTCTTTGGAAGTTATTTCTTGTTTTGTGATTTTAGGAATTAATTTTTGAATCGTTTTTGTTTGATATTCCTGCAGTTCTTTTTGTAAGGAGATTGGTAAATTTCTTATTTTTAATTTGAATGTCTTTTCGATAAAGTTAAACATTATTCTTTCTAAGTCTTCTTTTGAAGGTAGAAAGATTTCTTTGTTATGAAAGTATTCTTTTTTCAAATCACGGGTAGTGTTTGTGTCAGTGTTAGTGTCGATTGGAATGGTATGTTTTGTTTGTTCAATTTTTTTTTGTGGAGTTATTTCTTTTATTGTTTCTTTTGTTTCTTTCTGTGCAGCAGTATGAAAAGTAAGTCCAAAGTGTTTTAAAAACCATAGAATTAATTTTTTTAAAAAATTTATTGTATTTTGTATTGTTTTTTTCATAAAATCACCAAATGTAGTTTTTATTTTATCACATTTTTCTTGTTTTTCTTTTTTCTTCTTACAAAAATGTAATTTTTCTTTTTTTGGTTTGTGTTATAATAATTAAGTGAGAGTCATTTCTTTGTCACTTTCTTATAGTAAGATAGTTTTGTATAGAGGAGAGGTTTGTGTGGAAAAAATCAAAAAAATTGTTCCTAAATATGCTATTGTGCCTTTACTTATTGTGGTTCTATTAAATACTTTGGTATACAATGGTTCTAAAGTTATTTCTTCTCATTTGACGCATTTTTCTTTTTCTACTCTTATCGATACGTTTATACCTTTTGTTCCCTTTTTTATTAGTATTTATATTTTGGCTTATTTGCATTGGATTGTAGGCTATATTGTTATTTCACGTGAAAACAAAGAAACTTGTTATCGTATTTTGATGGCAGAGATAATTGCTAAATTTCTTTGTTTGCTTTTCTTTTTGTTGGTTCCTACGATGATGGCTCGTCCTGAGGTAACGGGTTCAGGGATATGGGAAGTTTTGACCCGTTTCATTTATGCAATGGATGAACCAGTGAATTTGTTTCCATCTATTCATTGTTTGGAAAGTTGGATGGTATTTCGAGGAACGATGTATTTAGGTCATGTTTCTAAATCTTATAAATGGTTTATGTTTCTTTTTGCTATTTTGGTGTGTTTTTCGACTGTACTAGTAAAGCAACATGTATTTGTAGATATTTTAGGCGGAATAGCAGTTGTTGAAATTGGTTTGTATTGTTCGAAAAAATGGCATATAGGATACTTTTTTGAAAAATTTAATCTAAAGGGAAAGAAAGAATTTTGAGGTAGCATTATGGAAATAAGTAGTAAAAAACAAGAGAATACTATTCTAACAAACAAGAAAACTAAAATGTTTTGGGGCATTGTGTTTTTTTGCATTGCCTTATTAAGTATTGTATCCGTTGTATCGTTCAATAAAAATTTTTCTGTTTCTTTATTTGTTTCTTTTTTAAAGAATGCTAATCTTTTGTGGCTTTTTTGTGCTATTCTTTGTGTGTTCTTCTTTATTTTTTTTGAAGGATTGTCTTTACGATATATTTATTCTTCTTTTGGTTATAAGGGTAAGAAGAGTTCTAGTTTTGTTTATTCTGCAGCGGACATTTATTTTTCAGCGATTACTCCTTCTGCATCAGGAGGACAACCAGCGAGTGCTTATTTTATGCTGAAAGATGGTATTTCTCTTCCTGTTGTTACAATTTCTCTTTTATATACTTTACTTATGTATTCGCTTTCGATTGTAGTTGTTGTCATTTTGAGTCTTCTTTTTTCTCCTTCTTTGTTTTTTTCTTTAAACTTTTTGACAAAAATTATTATTTGTGTTGGTTTTTTTATTCAGTTTGGTCTTCTTTGTTTTTTTTATTTTTTATTATATAAGGATAAATTGTTATACCGAATTTGTGCTTTTTTCTTAAAATTGCTTTCTAAATTACATTTGGTTCATTCGTTGGATGTAAAAGAGCAAAAATTGAGTGAAGTTATGGCAAAGTATCAAGAGGCGGCACTGATGGTGAAAGGAAAGAAGAAGGTTTTAGTTCATGTTTTCTTTTGCAACTTATTCCAGCGTTTGTCTCAAATTGGAGTAATTGTTTTTGTTTTTTTAGCTACCAGTGGAAATTTTAAGGAAGCACTTTCTATTTTTGTTTTGCAAAGTTTTGTAATTATAGGTGCTTATGCGGCACCCATTCCAGGAGCCATTGGAGTAACGGATTATTTAATGTTACAAGGGTTTGGAAAGATTATGTCTTCTGAAACAGCCGTTTATTTAGAGCTTTTGAGTCGAGGCTTGTCTTTCTATTTGTGTGTGTTTATTTGTGGCTTGGTAATAGCTGTTCGATATTTTTCTTTAAAAAGGAGTAGAGAAAAATGATAGGAATTTATGATTATACAGTGGTTTTGACGTATTTGTCTTTGCTGTCAAGTTGTTTAGGGTGCATCTTTTCACTTTCGGGGAGGGGGGGGTGCCCTAGTCTAGGTATTTTCTTTTTAATGTTTTGTGGAGTTTGTGATGCCTTTGATGGAAAAGTGGCGAGTACGAAGAAGAAGCGGAGTTCGTATGAAAAAAAGTATGGAATTCAAATTGATTCTTTATCTGATTTGGTTGCTTTTGGGGTTTTGCCTCTTGCAATTGGGGTTTCTATTTATCGTACTTCGCCTTTTTTGCAAAGTTTTGTAGGAGATTATCCTTTTGTTTCTTTTTTCTTCTATGGAGTGTTACTTTTTTATGTATTGACTGCTTTCATTCGTCTTGCACATTATAATGTCACAGAAGAAGAACGTCAAAAAGTAGAAAAGGGTGCACGGAAGTATTATACGGGTCTTCCAGTTACCTCTGCTTCTGTCATTTTACCCGTTGTATGGCTTTTGCAGTATTTAACTCCACTAGATTTTAGTTTACTTTACTTTTTTGTGCTTTTTCTTATGTCCTTTCTTTTTGTTTTTAAGATACGTATCAAAAAGTTAGGGATGAAAGGCATTTCGTTTTTAGTCGTAATTGGAGTTGTTGAGTTTTTTCTTTTTCTTGTATTTAAATTTATAAAGTAAGGTGGTTGTTATGGCAAAAGAAAGTATAGGAATTCGATTTCTATATCATACATTTTTAGGAAGAGTGATTTTAAAAGTACTTACACAGAGATTTGTATCAGTGTTGGTTGGCCACTTTTTGAATACTCGTATTTCTAAGGTGTTCATTAGAAGTTTTGTTAAACAAAATCATATCCGTTTGGAAGAATATTATTCTGATTTTCATAGTTTTAATGATTTTTTTTCTAGAAAAGTACGGGAGGAATTTCGACCTATAGCAGAGGGAGAAAATACTTTGATTTCTCCTTCGGATGGTTATTTAAGTGCTTATAAGATAGAAGATGGACTTGTTTTACCGGTAAAGCATAGTCATTATTCTATTTCTTCACTTTTACAGAATGAGGATTTGGCTTCTAAGTATAAAGATGGTGTTTGTTTGGTTCTTCGTTTGTGTGTAGACCATTACCATCGTTATTGTTATTTGGATAGTGGCAGAAAAGAAAGAAATGTGTCTATTTCCGGAAAACTTCATACGGTTCGTCCAATTGCTTTAGAGAAGTATCCTGTTTTTACAGAAAATGCACGGGAGTATAGTATCCTTCATACTAAGCATTTTGGTGATGTAATACAAATAGAAGTGGGAGCTTTGTTTGTGGGAAAAATAAAAAATTTTCATGAAGAATATACATTTGCAAAGGGTGAAGAAAAGGGAACGTTCTTGTTTGGTGGTAGCACGATCATTTTATTATTTGAGAAAGATAAAGTGCAGTTTTCAGAAAAGTATTTTGAAGATACAAAGTTAGAGAAAGAAACTTTGGTCAAAATGGGAGAGAAAATAGGAGAGTCTATGTAGCATAACTCTTTTTTTGTTGGTTATACTATTTTATAAGTGATGTCTATGATTAAAGAAAAAGAGAAAAATTTTGCAGAGGGTTTGTGTTTTAAAAAATTTTTTTTATTGTTTGTTTTGGGCAGTTTTGTTGGTAGTTTTTATGAAGAAATTGTGTTTTTTGTGCAATACAAAGAATGGACGGTTCGTCATGATTTGTTGTATGGACCTTTTAGTACACTTTATGGTTTTGGTATGGTCTTGTTTTTGTTCTTTTTGGGATGGAGAAATAAAAAAAGGGGTGTTGTTAAAACCTTTTTGTATGCAACTTTTATTGGAGGAGTGTTTGAGTATTTAGCTAGTTTCTTTTTAGAATTATTTTTAGGAATGAAATTTTGGGATTATACAGGTATGTTTTTGTCTATTGGGGGAAGAACAACACTTCCTTTTATGCTTGTTTGGGGAGTTATGGGAACGTTTGTTGTAAAGGTAGTGTATCCTTTTCTTTCTAAATGGATAGAAAAAATTCCTAAAACTATTGGAAATATTTTGTATTATATGTTGCTTGTATTTTTTGTTGTAGATATGTTACTATCTTATTCTGTTTTTATACGAATGGTTCTACGAAATAGAGGAGTTGCCCCTAGGACCTTTGTTGGAGAATTTTATGATGTACATTATAATAATGAATATATGTATAATAAGTTTCCTATATTAAAAGGGAAGTAAATTTTACACATTTTTAGTTTTTTTATCCTTTTTTTAAGAAATTTACTAAAAAATAAAGGAAATTCCGAATTCACCTTGTATATATAGAGTGAAGGAGGAATTTTTTAATGCAGTTAAAAAAATTTTTAAAAGGTTTATTTGTTGCTTGTTTTCTTTTTGGAATACAAGAAGTTTTGGCAAGTACAAGGAATGACACTTTTCAAAGTGCATTTATAAAAGAATATGGGTATGTAGAGTCAAGAGAGCATTTTGGCAATTTTCAACACTTTACAAGAGTAGGAGATGGAAGTACTGCTTATTGTATTGAACCAGGTGTTTCTTTATCGACTGGTGTGTATGATGGTTTTTATGATTTGTCTTTGGAAGAAAAAGCAAATCGTGTTTCGTTATCAAAAGAACAATTGGAACGGGTTTCTTTGATTGCTCATTTTGGATGGGGGTATCAAGGGCATTATGGTAATGATTGGATTGTAGCAACACAGACCATGATATGGAAAGAGACAGGAAGATCGATTTCTTTTACAAGTCGTTATAATCCTTCTGACCCATGGAAATATGTGATTGCTACACCAAGAGAGATTGAAGAACATATGGAAGAGATAGAGAGAAGTATTGCAGACTATAAGAAAGGTGTTTCTTTTTCTAAGAAAAATGTTCGAATTGAATATGGCAAATCGTATGATTTTGTAGATACGAATTATCGTTTGGGAGAATTTAGTATTACGTGTCAAAATTGTTCTTATTCTGTTCAGGGGAATGTTTTAAAAGTGACTCCAACTTCTAGACAAAATGGGTCTGTTCTTTTAAAAAAACAAAGTTTAGAATGGGGTAGTGATTTTATTGTTTATTATTCTCCTAATGGACAAAATATGCTGGTTCCTGGTATTGCTGTGCCTATGGAAGAGAAAGTTTCTTTTGCAGTTGTTTCGGGAAGTTTGTCTTTACACAAATATGATTTTGACTCTAAGATTTGTCAAGCAAAAGAGGGTGGTTCTTTAGAAGGAAGTGTTTATCATTTGTATAAGGAAGATGGCACTTTTGTAAAAGAACTTATTATTGATAAGAATTGTAGTGCATCTATTATGGATTTGGAATTAGGTAAGTATTATGTGCAAGAGCAAAAAGCAGGTGAGAATTATGAGTTGGATGTAAATAAGTATTCATTTGATTTAAATATGGAGCACCCAGATAAAGATTTGGTAGTATATGACAAGATGTATTTAGGTCAAGTTAAAATAGAAAAAGTAGATCATGCTACAAAAACTTGTAGTTCTCTAAGTCCGTATGCAAATTTAGAAGGAGCCGTTTATGGGGTGTATAAAAAAGATGGAACGTTAATGGAAAAATTGACGATTTCTCGGAATTGTAGTGCTTTTTCTAAACGTAATTTATTATTGGGAGAATATTATATTCAAGAATTACAAGCTCCAAAAGGATATGTTTTGGATACTAAGAAATATTTCTTTTCTGTAACGAAGGAGAATGCAGAAGAGGTTATTTTACTTAAGTTAGAGAATAAAATAATTGAAACCAATGTTGTGATTTATAAAACTTTTTCTTCTTCTTTTTTAGGATTAAATGCTGAAGAAAATGCTGTTTTTTCTATTTATAGAAAAAAAGATAATAAAAAAATAACTACTTTGGTAACAAATGATAAAGGATATGCGGAAGTTATGCTTCCTTATGGAGAATATGTTTTAAAACAAGTAAAAGGGAAAAAGGGGTATTATCTACAAGAAGATATTTTATTTTCTGTAACAGAGAAAGCAAGTAGAAGTAAAAAAGAAATAAATTTAGTAAATTTTCCTTATCAAGGACGCTTGGAATTTTTGAAGATCGATGCAGCTACTGGAAAAGCCCTTTCTGATGCTTATATTGAAATTTATAGTGACCAGGATGTGTTAGTATTTCAAGGAAAAACAGATGGCGATGGAAAGCTTATTGTAGATAAGTTAGACTATGGAAAATATTATTTAAAAGAAGTGAAAGCGCCGAATGGTTATGCTATTTCTTTAGAGAAAAAGTATTTTGAAATTAATGAGGACGGACAAATTGTTTCTCTTACATTAGAAAATGAACAACAAGTACGTGTACCAAGTACTGGATTCTCTTCTTTTCCTGTGTCTTTATTGTTCTCCATTCTTTGTTTTCTTTTAGGAGGTAGGGCTATTTTGTATGCGAAAAAGAAAAGTTAAAACTTTTTCTAAGTTTCTCTTTTTTTTAGGATTTTTCTTTTTCGTTCACCATTGTTTTTTATTTTATTTTCCTAAACCTTCTTCCTTTTTGGATATAAAAAATAATCTTGTATCTTATATTGGTTATCATGAGAAAGAAAAAGAAGAACCGTTGGGAATTCTAGAAATTCCTAAATTAGGTTTGCAACAACCTTTCTATGAAGAACGCTCTGCTTTTAATAATGTGGATAAGCATGTTTATTTGGTTCCGGGTTCCACTATGCCTTGGGAAGAATATAGTAATCTTATCTTGGCTGCACATAGTGGGAATAGTTCCGTTTCTTATTTTCGAAATCTAGATCAAGTTGCTATGAAAGATATTGCTACTTTGTTGATAAGTGGAAAAAGTTATACTTATCAACTTGTGTCTATTTATACAGAAAAAAAGGATGGAACAATCACTATTCATCGAAATTCAAGAAAAAACCATTTAACATTAATTACTTGTGATAGGAAAAATAAGGATCAGCAACTTGTTTTTATTTTTGAACTTATTCACATTTGATTTTTTGAGTATGATATAATTAATTTGGTGACTTTTATGCATTTTGTTATTTCTATTATCATACTTTTTCTCTCTTTTATTTATACATTCCATCGTTTAGAAATTTTACAAAGAAAATTTAATTCTACAATATTTTTCTTATTTACGAATTTAAGTGTAATTTTAAGTTTTTTTTATTATCTTTTAAACTTGATTTATTATAGTGTTTATAAAGAGGAAAATTTTCTTCTTGTAACTTGTAAACAATATGTTACTTTTTATATGTTGGTGGTTATGCTTGTTTATCATTTTGTTTTAGTCCCAAATGAAAAAAGGAAAAAAACTGCTAATCGATGTTATTCTCTTTCTAGTAATGTTGCTCATATTATTTTGCCTTGTCTTTTATTTTTAGATTGGTTCTTTTTTACTAAGCATCAAAAATTGTCTATTTTTACATTAATTTTAAGTTTGCTTTATCCTATTTTTTATTGTTGTTTGGTATTTTATAAAGGAATAAAAAAGACTGGCAAATCTTTTGCTCATTCTTCTACACATTATCCTTATTTCTTTTTGGATATTGAATCATTAGGTTTAAAAAAGGTTATTATGACGGTGATTATTTTACTGATTATTCTCTTTTTGCTGGGGTATCTTTTTTTATGTGTTAATAATTATATTTTAGTTTGAATTTTTAATGTTTTAGTAATATTTCAGCTACATCATTCCAGTCATTTACACGAATGATGTTTTTTTCTTTTAGTTCTTCCTTTGTTATATTTTTATTATGATAAGCAGTCATTAAAAGTTTAACTTCTGCATCTCCTTCTAAATTGTTTATTTTGTCGTCAATTTTTATTTCCGCTTTAATGCATTCTTTGTTGCTTGTAAAAATAAAATTATCTGGGTTTATAGAGGGCAAGTTTTTTAGTAACCATTTGTGTTTGAAAGTCACAATGTTTACACAATCTTCTATGTATCGGTAGTCGGTATAAGCACTACATATGACTACTTCATAATATTTGGTTAATTCTTCTATGACTTCTATTGCACCTTCATTTATTTTTACATAGTCGTAAATGTTTATTTTGTTATAGAAATAATCCAAATATTTTGGAAGTTTTTTTTCAGGAACAATTTCGTCGACCCAATAGGCAGGAATGTCGTCATATGTGTAATTGGTTTTTAAAAATTTGTTGACTATGTTTATATAGCCATCAATAGTAATTGTATCGTCCATATCTATCATAATTCGTTTCAAGTCAATCACCCTATTCTTTTACAATCATATCATATATTTTTATTTTTTAGTCAAAATACTTTTGGAATAGGGTTTTCTTTCGTCTGTTTTTCCAATTAGGTAGTCAATAGAAGTATTATAAAAGTCCGCTAGGTCACTTAAATAATTAATAGGGATTAATCGTTTTCCTATTTCGTATTCGCTATATTGTTGTTGCTTTATATTAAGATAGTCGGCGACTTCTTTTTGAAGTAAGTCTTTGTCTTCTCGTATTTCTTTTAGTCTTTGTATGTTCATAATAAGCACCTTTAGTATTTATATTTTCATACAATACTTGTTTTGTATTGGAGTCACAAAAGATGTCTTGTGTAGTAATTTTAAAATACGGAGGAGTCAAAATGAAAAAAAATTTAGAAGATAAAAGAAATAAAGTGATTTTAGGTATAGGAAGCATTTGTGTCTTAGTAATAGTGATGGCAGTATCCTATGCATACATCGCATACTACAATAGACAAAAGGGAATTAATGTGATAGAAAGTGAATGCATACAAATTGAAATGGAAGAATTAAGTGATGCCATCAATTTAAAAGGAGCCTATCCAATCAGTAATGAATCAGTAGAGAAACTAAAACCATTTACATTCAAACTCACCAATACCTGTACTATGAATGTAGATTATAATATTAATCTAGAAGTACTAGAAGTAGAAAATAGAATGCCAAGTTATAATGTAGGAATTAAACTGGACGAAGAAGAAATCAAGACACTAACGGCTGAAATAGAAACAAAAGTAATA
Source organism: uncultured Mycoplasmatota bacterium (assembly GCA_947087145.1). Lineage (GTDB taxonomy): Bacteria > Bacillota_I > Bacilli_A > RF39 > UBA660 > MGBC108787. The sequence continues at coordinate 1,105 of CAMUBM010000013.1, read as the reverse complement.
GAAACAGAAGAATACCAGGCAGTAGAAAGTTATAGACTAGGAACAAGCAGTTTAAAACCTAAAGAAAGTAAAACACATAATTTAAAAGTATGGTTGCATGAAAGTGCCGATAATACATCCCAGAATAAAGTATTTCAAAGTAAAGTAGTAATAGAAGGAACACAAAGTCTACAAGCTATATGGAATTTTAGTGACTATTTAATCGATTTAAGTAAATCGGAGGATCGAGAGATAGAGAAAATAGAGCATGAAGCAACAGAACAAACACCAGCATTAACGGATTACAGATATACAGGAAGTAATCCCAACAATTATGTATATTTTGGATGTGAAGGGGATACTTGTACAGAAGATCATTTATATCGGATTATAGGAGTCATTCCAACGCAAAGTAGTGAGAATGGAACTTATGAAAATAGAGTAAAGTTAATTAAAGCAAATTATTATATAGAAAATGAAAGTGGATATTTAAAAGAAAATTTACCAGATAAAGTTTATGCGCCAGGAGGGCAAGGGTATTATTGGAATCGAAAAAAAGAAGATGAGCCAAATCAAATTTTGAATAATCATGATAAATGGGAAGAAAGTACTTTACAAAAAGAGGTATTAAATAAAATATATTGGAATTCATTGGAAAATTATCAATCTTATATTGAGCAAGCTAAATGGTATTTAGGGGCTTCCTCTTGGTATGATAGGGAATTATATATTTCAGAGCAATTTTACCAAAATGAAAGAAGCAATACGCAAGGAAAGAGTAAAGGAACTATAAGTTACATTGCACCAGTTGGTTTGATGTATCCAAGTGATTATGGATTTTCTATAGACAAATCTTTTTGGAAACAAAGTATATATAGTAATGCGGAAAATTATAAAAATCTTTCATGGTTATATACGCTTAAAAATGGTGAAGGTGAGTTATTAATAAGTGTTGAGAGCAGCTATAGTGATGATTATACTAGGGCATGGCAAATTAACTTTAGTGGAAGTATATTAGGGGCTATGATTGGAAATTATGAAAATATATTGGGTATTCGTCCCACTTTCTATCTAAAAGCAGATGTTTTATATTCTAGTGGAGATGGAACACGCGAAAATCCATATC
>CAMUBM010000012.1 GCA_947087145.1 uncultured Mycoplasmatota bacterium | reverse complement strand
AATATTAGGTAGATTTAGAAAAAAGAAAATAAACTAGCAATATTTGGTATCTGCCAATTATTGTTTTTATTTTATAAAAAAACATCTCCATACTAGTTAATGGTAAGGTGATAAAATGAAAAAAATAAAAATAGTTGCTATAACTCTACTTTTATTGATACCAAATATCGTCTTTGCTTATTCTAATAAAATTATCGTCGGTGGAGACAATATTGGAATTAATATACAAAGTGATGGCATATTAGTAGTAGGTTTTTACAAAGTAAATGGACACGATGTAAAAAGTAACCCCTCTATTCAAGTAGGTGACTACATAAAAAAAGTCAAAGATACTGAAGTAAGTACAATCAATGAGTTAACCAATGCGATTGAAAGAAACCTAGAGCAAGGAGAAGTGACATTAACTCTAAATAGAGAAGGAAAAGAAATGACTTCTGTATTATCTTTAATAGAACAAGATAAAGTCTTTAAAACAGGATTATTTGTAAAAGATAGTATTACTGGAATTGGGACACTAACCTATATTGACCCAGAAAGTAAAATCTTTGGTTCATTAGGACACGAAATTATTGAAGCCAATGCGAACAAAAGAGTAGAAGTAAAAACAGGAACAATATTCAACAGTACCATTACGGGTATCAATAAAAGTAGTGATGGAGATCCAGGAGAAAAGAAAGCCAATTTTAAAACAACAGATGTATATGGAACCATTCGAAAAAATACCCAATATGGACTATTTGGAAACTATACAACAAGTCTACCAGACAATCGAGTGATGGAAGTAGCAGACCCAAAAGATATCAAAGCAGGGAAAGCAACCATTCTAACTGTTTTAGAAGGTAACGAAGTAAAAGAATACGAAATTAATATCACAAAAATCAACGAATACAATAAAATAAAAAATCTTTACTTTGAAATTACAGACCAAGAATTGCTAGACAAAACAGGAGGAATTGTTCAAGGAATGAGTGGAAGTCCAATTATTCAAAATGATAAAATCATTGGAGCTGTTACCCATGTTATCGTAGACAATGTAAAAACAGGATATGGTATATTTATTACAACCATGTTAACAGAAGGCGAAAGTTAAGCCTTTTTCTTTTGGAAAATAAAAGATTTATTTTGTTAGATGCATTATGTTGTATTGGCAACATCATATAAAAAAGTCTAATATAAACAGAAGGTGATACAATGGAACAATCGATTATAAGTGTACGTGTAGATAATCAAGATAAAAAAGATTTGAACACTTTTGTAGTAATACAGGTAGGAATGTTTCAACTGCAATTAATAGAAAGTATTCATTAAATTATTGATTAAAAGCAAATACAAAATAGAATATCTAAATCTAGTAAAACTTAATTTTGAAAATATAACCCACTATATTAGATATAATTTACAAAATAAAACTGCCTCGGAAAAATTAGCGAAAGGAATAATAAATAATATTAAAGCAATTGCAACATTTCCTTATGCAAATAAAAAATATTTTTAAATTGCACATTGAATTATCGAAGTAAGAAAGTAAAAAATTTCTGATATTTTATAAAATCGATGAAGCAAAAAAGTTAAATAAATTGGAAATCATGTCATAATATAATAGTTTTAAAAAGGGAAGACGGAGTCATAGTAGTACCCATAACTTCTTTAAAGACATAAGAAAAGGACAACAAAGTCCTTTTTATTAAATATATTACTTTTTACGAACAATAACTTCAATATTATGTTCTTTACACATTTTTAGAAAAGTCGCTAAACTAACATTAACAGTCCCATACTCATAGCCTTCAATTGTCTTTCGACTACGATTAATAGATTTTGCAAAATCATTTTGAGTTAAATCAGTCCATTCACGAATAAACTTAACAATTTCCTTAGGTTTATAATCATTTGCTTTTATTTGCATAAACCTACCTCTTTCTAGAAAATAAATACGCCTTAATCATATAAGAAAAGATATTTCTAATGTTTATATTTCCTGGTAGTAATAGGACTTATGTGTTAAACTAAAACAAAGGGAGGGGAAATGAACATATGGCAAAACAAATAGAAATAACAAAAGACCAAGAAGGAATGTTTGTAGTTCTGCAAACACTAAATTCCCTATCCCAAACCTTTTATGGGGAATTCCCTAAAAAAATTGAAGAGCAAATAGTAAATTTAATTATAGATATTAAACAAGAATTAAAATAGAAGAAGGAGACGGAAATGAAAACAATATATTGTAAAGAATGTGAAGAATATGTAGAACTAAAAGAGGGAAAGTGCCCCAAATGCAAAACAGATTTGGAAGCAAAGGAAATAGAAAAACTACAAGATTTTTTCTTTAAGATTGCACCAATTGGTAAAATTTTGTTATTTATTTTGGCTGGAGCTATTGGCATTTATACTTTGCACGCATGGGAAGAAGGATGGTTTGTAACAATCGGAATAGTTATATTCCTCATCTTAGAAGGGGTTTTATTTGAGAAAAATGCGAAATGGAAAGCCTATATATTAAAAATAAAGAAGGAAAAGAGGAAAAAATAAAAAAGTGTCAAATTTAAGTTTTGGTGCACAAAAAAGAAGAATTGATAAGCCAAATAAGAAAATTGGGCTAGCAATTCTTTTTGTTTTGCTTTAAATTTGTGACTTTGGTGATGTGTAATCCTTTTTTCACTTTGTTATAGCGTACTTGCGAGGAATTATAAATGTGTTTTCCATTTCTAGTAGTAAAGGAAGAGGTAGTTTTATGAGTAAAAAAATAGTTCAATCATAACATTACTTATAATAAGCATCCTCTTAATAATTTTTAATTAGCGAGATACCCAAAAAGGAGGAGATATAATAAAAACACAATCCTTGTAGGAAAGTGTTCACCCTTAATAAGACAAGCAACAACTTTGTGATGTCTCGCTTAAAATAAGAAGAAACGAGTTTTGGTAAAAAGTAAGGAAAAAACAAGAGGAAAAGACACAAACCGACAAACTTTCTTTTTTTCCTTTGCTATAACAATGACAAGGTGATGTATATGAAAAAAACATTAAAAATTATTTTATTTTCTTGTATCGTAGGAACACTTTTAGCAACGACATTTTTTCTAAGTATTAAAGAAAAAGCAAATGCCAAAAACAAACCAGTTCTATATGCTTTCCAAGTAGGAGTATTCAAAAACAAAGACAATGCGAACAATTTTAAAAATCGTTATGAAACGGCCAAAATATTTTGGGACGACGAATACTATCGTGTGTTTATTGGAATCACCAGTGAAAACAAAGAAATATTAGAAGGTATATTTAATGAAAAAAATTATAGTTACTACGTTAAAGAATTAGATGTAATAGATGAGTTAGAAATAGAAGTCAAAAAATACGACGAACTTTATAGACAAACAAGTGAAGAAAATAAAAGTCTAGTTTTAAAAAATCTCCTAGAAAGTTTACCCAATGAGTTATAAAATCAAAGATTTACCCCTTGATGAAAGACCACGTGAAAAACTAAAAGAAAAAGGGGCAGAGAATTTATCCAATGAAGAATTACTAGCTATTTTACTCCGTACAGGAACGCACGAAGAGTCGGTAAAAGACTTATCTATTCGTTTGATAAAGCAACTAAAAAGTTTTCGTAAACTGAACACCATTACATACAAAGATTTGATAAAAATAAAAGGCATCAAAGAAGCAAAAGCCATTACCATCATAGCAGCCATAGAACTAGGAAGACGACTTGCCACTCCAGAAGATTTAAAAAAGTTAAAAATCACCAATGCCGAAAGTTTATATGAACATTTCCGCTTAAAAATAGTAAATACCAACCAAGAAAAACTATTCGCCGTCTTTTTAAACACCAAAAATGAAGTAATCAGTTACGAAACGGTTTTTGTCGGAACACAAAACAAAAGTATAACACATCCAAGAGAAATCTTTCATGCAGCCATTAAAAATAGTGCTGTTAAAATCATTTTATTACACAACCATCCTACAGGGGATGTCACTCCAAGTAAAGAAGATATTACATTTACTAACAATATAAAAGAACTATCCATGATGTTGCAAATTCCTTTGATTGACCATATTATTATCGGAGAAACACAATACTTTAGTTTTTTTGACCAAGGAATGCTTTAAAAAAGAAAAAAAGATCCATACTAAATATAGGTGAAACGTATGACCAAAAAAACAAAAATAGGAATTTATATTTTGATTATCGTTATAGTACTTTTAAAAGAAGAAGTATACCAAATTCTTTTTCAAGCCAACATAAAAAACCAAACATTTACATCCATTTGCCAAATAAAAAATGATACTTTAGAAGAAAAATACCAAGAATTAATAAATGCCTATGGCTATGAAGATGCAGTTCCTTATCATTTAGAACCTTCCAAAATTCTTTATCGTGACATTTACAATTTAAATAACCAAGTCACCATTTATAAAGGAGAAAAAAATGGAATTGTTTCCAAAAACTTAGTCATTAACGAAAAAGGGTTAGTAGGTATCGTGAAAGAAACAAGTAAAAATAGTAGTGTTGTTGACTTATTAATCAACGAAAATACAAATCTATCCATTAAAATTGGAGAAAGTTATGGAATACTAAAATACAAAGACCAAGAGCTTGTGGTGGAAGGAATAAACAACAAATCCAATATAAAAGTAGGGGACCAAGTAACCACTAGTGATATTTCCCTTTATCCAGAAAACATTTTAATTGGTACAATAAATAAAGTAGAAAATGATAACTACGAAATTGAAAAGAAAATCAAAGTCACTCCAGAAGTAGATTTTGAACATTTAAAATACGTAAGTGTCATTACAGACATTCGAGGTGTAGAATGATTTTTCTTTATTTTCTTTTAGACCTTACCTTCTACAATTATACGGCTTGGAAAACCCATTTCTTTTTATTAACCTTCTTAGAAAAAAAGAAAAACGACAAAATCACTTTTTTTCTTGTTTTGCTCATTGACTATCTTCTAACTTACAACGGAAAATTTTTTCTTTCCTTTTTCTTCCTATTTTTAATAAATAGACAAATAAAAATCTCTTATGAAAGTTGGACAAGTAACTATTCCCGTTTCTTTCTTTTATTTGTACTCTACCAAGTTTTCACTTATCTTTTATACCATAAAATAGCCATAGATCCTGTTGGCTTTTTACTGACCCTTATTTTTGTAGGTTTTGGTTATAAAAAAGCATTTTGTTCATAAAATGAATTAGGTGGTCCTTATGGATAATTTGAAAATAGAAGCATTAAATCGTATTAAAAATAAACGAAACAATCTAATAAGACAGGGAAGTAATGCAAAGGATAAAAAAAAGGACAAGAACACCAAATACATTGGAGAACTTTTTACGAGGACACTTCTAAGTGTTATTTTGGTTTTGCTTTGTGCAATCTTCGTAAACTTAAGTGACAAAAATTTAATCTTTTTCAAAGACCATTTTTTTAATGAAACTCTTGCATTTACAAAAATCAATAGTTTGTACACAGAGTATTTTGGAAATATTGTTCCAGAAAGCTTAGGGAATACCTTACCAGTCTTTGAAACAGGAAAGAAATACACAAACATTACAAAAGAAGAAAATTCTTATCGGGTAGATTTAACAAGCAATGTCTTGCCCTTTTTAGAAAGTGGAGTAGTTGTCTTTCTAGGAGAAAAAGAAGGCTATGGCAAAACCATGATTGTACAAGGAGTAGATGGGGTAGACATTTGGTATTCCAACTTAGAAAACTACAACGTCACATTATACGATTATGTAGAGAAAGAAAACATTGTAGGAGAATTCAAAGAAAACAAAGCCCTGCTCACATTTATTGAAAATGGACAAAACATCGGATATGAAAACTATCTTTCCTAAATGGAAAATCAATGAAATTTCTTATCTAGTTTTCCTAAGTTTCTTACTCACTGGATACATCAAAAACATTCTTCTTATCTTCACAATCATTTGTGTACATGAACTAGGGCATCTCACTTTCTTGCGTCTTTTTCACTACGAAATTGAAAAAATAGAAATCTATCCTTTCGGAGGACTGACCACAACTAAAAATAAATACATCAATAGTCCTATTAACAAAGACATCTTAATTTATTTTGGAGGAATTCTTTTTCAAAGTATATTGTATCTACTTTTTTTCTGTCTTTTACATTTAGGAAAAATAAATCAAAATACATTCCATTTATTTACGATGTACAACAAAAGTATTTTCTTTTTCAATCTATTGCCCATTCGTCCTTTAGATGGCGGAGAAATTGTCTCTTTATTTCTAGAAAAGTTTTATCCCTATGAAAAAGCATACACTATAATGAATAGATTATCCCTCTTCTCTTTAAGTTGTTTTATTCTTTATACCATCAACAGCAATTTAAATAACTACATTATCATTACTTTTCTACTCTGTAAAACTATATCTTTCTTCAAAAAGAAAAAATGGTACACTCACAAATTCTTATTAGAAAGATACATGCACTCGTTTCCCTACAAAAAAATAGAGCATAACGAGATGCAAAAAATGAGACTTCTGAAAAAAGAAACTCTCCATTTTTTCAAAAACGGAAACAAATACTTACACGAACAAGAAATATTAAGACGAAAATTTGACATTCAAGACTAACTTTGATAAAATAAATAACGTTTGAAAGGGCTTTCCTGGAAAAACCGCATAGAAAAGGTAAAAACTAGTAATAGTGCCTTAATAGCGCGTCTTAAAATAAAAAAGGAGGTATGAAATGAAAGCTATATTCGAGACAGGTGGAAAACAATATTACGTAGCAGAAGGGGATACCATCTACGTAGAAAAACTAGAGGTAGAAGCCGGAAAAGATGTTGTATTTGACCAAGTATTATTCGTAAATGGTACAACAGGAACTCCATTTGTAAATGGGGCAAAAGTAACTTGTACTGTAGAAAAACATGGACGTCAAAAGAAAATTGTTGTTTTCAAATACAAACCAAAAAAGAAATATCGTAATAAACAAGGTCATAGACAACCTTATACAAAGCTTGTTGTGAAAAAAATTGAAGTGAAATAGTTATGATTTCTGTAGAAATTAACAAAAAAAAAGACAAAGTAAATCGAATTAGAATTTCTGGACATTCCGGTTACGAAAGAGTTGGAAAAGATATCGTCTGTGCAGCAGTCTCTAGTATTGTCATTACTTCTATAAATGCCATTTTAAATTTTAAAAAAACAATTGAAGTAACCAAACAAGACAATCCCTTAGAGTTTCGAGTTCTAGAGCAAGATGAAACAACAGAAAAACTAATCGACAACATGATAAATATGTTAAAAGAAGTAGAAAAAGAATACAAGAAATACATAAGAATGGAGGAGAAAAACGAATGCTAAAACTAAATATCCAATTATTCGCCCATGTTAAAGCCCAAGGTTCTACGAAAAATGGCCGTGATAGTGCTGGTAGAAGATTAGGTGCAAAAGTAAGCGATGGCGAACTTGTAAGTGCTGGATCTATTATCTATCGTCAACGAGGAACAAAAATCTATCCTGGAACCAATGTAGGGATGGGTAAAGACCACACATTATTTGCCAAAATCGATGGAATTGTAAAATTTGAAAGATTAGGAAGAGATAAAAAGAAAGCAAGCGTTTACGAAAAGTAGACGTCTTTTTTTATTTTTGCTATAATGGAATACGAGGTGAGGCAAAATGCGATACAATGTAGTAAAAGGTGCCAAAGAAATACTAGAAAATAGCGAATATGTTATAAAAAATCCCAAAGGCCAAAAAAACAAATGGAAAGATGTATTTAAAAACAACAATCCTATCTGTTTAGAACTAGGCATGGGAAGAGGCATATTTATTATAGAAATGGCCAGAACTTTTCCAAATAAAAACTTTATTGGTCTAGAAATAGATGCTTCCCAAACCGCAACAGCGATAAGAAATATTGGCTCTAAAAAATTACCCAATTTAAAAATCATTTGTGCGGATGCGAGTGACTTAGTGGAGATGTTTGGTCGTGAAATTGATACCATCTATCTAACTTTCTCCGAACCTTGGCCAAAAAAACAAGACGAAAAGAAGCGTTTTACTTCGATGAACAATTTAAAACTTTATGATCGCATTTTTAAGAAAAACAAACACATCATATTAAAAACGGACAACAAAATTCTTTTTTCCTCTTCATTGGAAAATTTAAGTAATTACTGGTACACTTTTGAACGGGTTAGTTTAGATTTACACCATGACGAAAGAAAAATACCGAATATCATGACGGATTTTGAAATCCAATATTATAAAGAGCATCGTCCAATTTATTATGTCGATGCAACATTTAAGGAGTGATTACAATATGGCAGAAACATTTAAAAATATTATAAAGAAAACAGAAGATACAGAGATAGAAGTAAAAAAAATTTGGAATTTGGCTTATCAAATGACAGAAGATAAATTCGTTGAAAAATTATTTACAAAACCTGAAGCTGACAAAACACTTAGTGAACTGGATAATTGGGAAAATTTTAAAGAAGAAGTAAGACAATCAAAGAAAAAAATGAACGATTCAGCTATCGCTTGGGAAAAAGTTAATCTAGTAGAAACAGAAATGATAAAAGATTCCAAAGAATTTATTGATATATTTTATGACATGTTAATGTCAATAAGCCTAAAAGCAAAAAGTAAAAGTAGTGACGAAGAGCGTATCGCATTTTTAAAAAACAGAATAAAAGAAATACAAACAATAAGCACCTGGCTTTATAATGAAATGTGTAAAAAAGAAATAATTAGAACTGCAAAAGCAAAACACAAACAGCCTACCATTACAATGGAAAATGAATTAAAGCAAATAAAGAATGTTCAAGAAGAAGTGTCTCCAAAATTATCAGCAGCTAAGGAGCAGATATTCTTGTCCAAAGAAGAAAGAGATCAATTAGCAAGTGATTACCAAGAAAAAATAAATAAACACAAACAAAAGATATTAAAAAGAGAACACGAGATTTTTACTACTGCTGATTGGGAAGAATTGGTTGGATTTGCAAAACTCACAGATAGAGAATATAACTGGCTTGCCACTTATAGAAACACGCATGATGGCACATTAATGGAAATTCCTAATAATTATTTATCTACTTTAAATCAATGCATCGCTACATTTTATAAAAAATATGAAAAAGAAATTCCTGAGAACGACTTACCAGAAATAGTCCATCATATAGAATCCATCCTGATTTCTTCTGATATCAATGAACAAAAAGAAATTATAGAAAAACTGTCAAAAGAAAAAAATGTTCCAGAAATTTTAAAAATAAAAGATTTTTTAGGAAATGAGTATGAAATAGGAAAAATGTATTTACCTGTTTTCCAATCATTAGAAAATAAACAAAAAGAAACAATCATTGATTATCAAAAAGCTATTGAATTTTTAAATAGCCCAGTAGAAAAAGATACACCAAAACTATAAAGTGAGTAAAAAAGCTTGCTTTTTTTTGTTGACAAAAATTAAACTAAAAAACATAGCATAGTAACTTCGGTATTTTTTTCTTTTTGATAGAATGAAAATAGTCAGCCAACCAAATAAGAATAAAAAATATGTCCTTTCTATTTTCATATAGTCATGTTAAAATTTAATAAAGCGAGGCGATACCGATGTTTGTCGACGAAACAGTAATTAAACTCATTGCAGGCAAAGGAGGGGACGGATGTACCTCTTTTCGTCGTGAAAAATACATCCCTATGGGAGGACCTGATGGTGGAAATGGAGGAAAAGGAGGAGACATTATTTTTGAGGTAGATAAAAATTTAAAAACCTTGATTGACCTCCGTTACAAAAAAATAGTGAAAGCCGAGAAAGGAACGAACGGCAAAGGAAGTACAAGAAATGGAGCCAACGCCGAAGATATTATTCTAAAAGTTCCTGAAGGAACAACGATTTATAATGCAGATAACAATCTTATTCTAGCAGACCTTACCAAAGATAAAGAAAGAATAACCATTGCCCATGGAGGAAGGGGAGGCCGTGGAAATAAAGCCTTCGCAACTCACAATGAACCTGCTCCAAAATTTAGTGAACTAGGGGCTCCAGGAGAAGAAGTCGTTGTCCGTTGTGAATTAAAAGTCATGGCAGATGTAGGTTTAATTGGAATGCCTAGTGTCGGAAAAAGTACAATACTAAGTTTAATCAGTGGAGCAAATCCAAAAATTGGTGCTTATCACTTTACCACATTAAATCCCAACTTAGGAGTGGTGAAATTGAAAGACAATCGTTCTTTTGTGATGGCAGACCTTCCAGGACTAATAGAAGGGGCACATGAAGGAGCCGGCCTAGGGCTTCAATTTTTACGTCATGCCATGCGGACCAAAATACTTGCCCATGTTATTGATATAGGAGCATTTGAAGGAAGAGATCCTATAGAAGACTATAAAAAAATACGCACAGAAATTGATGCATACAACGAAAAATTAAAAAACAAAAAAGAGATCATAATTGCCAATAAAATGGATTTACCAAATGCGAAAGAGAACTTAGAAAAATTTAAAAAAGCTTATCCTAACCTTTCTGTTTATGAAATCAGTGCCCAAAATAAAGAAGGATTAGAGTCATTACTGAAACATATAGCAGACTTATTAGAAAATATCCAAGAAGAAGATTTATACGAAGAACAAGACTACGAAAGTTATATTATCTATAAATTTCAAAACGAACGCCCCTTTACCATCAAAAACGACAATGGTGTTTGGGTAATAGAAGGAAAAGAAATCGAAGATTTATTCAAAATGACTCGTTTCACTGAAGACGAAGCCGTTTTACGTTTTGCCAGAAAACTAAAAGGAATGGGTGTGGAAGAAGAACTAGAACATCTTGGTGCCCAAAGAGGCGACGAAGTGCAAATTCTAGATTATATTTTCGAATTCAAAGAATAACCGATCTCCTAATTCTAAAGAAGTACTAGCATTTTTAGGAAGTTCTAAAATGCTAGTTTTTTTTGATTGCCTATGAATTTTAATGATTTTATTTTTTTCACAATCTCTTTCCAAAAAAATAATTTCTCCCTTTTCATTCAACCCAATAATATCAATATTCTCCTTCATAAAAAACGTATGAACACCATTACAATTTGGAAAAAGCATCCCATAATCAATAGAAGTTTGCCCCATCAAACCATAAAGTCTATCTTTAAAAGACAAAGCCTCTTTAACTTGAATATATCGCCCGTTTAATAATAGTTTCAATTATATCACCTAATTAAATATATCATATTTGAAGAAGAATATATCTAATTT
>CAMUBM010000011.1 GCA_947087145.1 uncultured Mycoplasmatota bacterium | reverse complement strand
GAGGTCCTTGTGGTCCAGTAGGTCCAGTAGCCCCTGTAGCTCCGATAGGCCCAGTCACACCAGGTAATCCTTGAACACCTTGAGGTCCTTGTGGTCCAGTAGGTCCAGTAGCCCCTGTAGCTCCGATAGGCCCAGTTACTCCAGGAAGCCCTTGGATACCTTGAGCCCCTTGAGGTCCTTGTGGACCAGTCGCACCTGTTGGCCCAATTGGTCCTGTAGAACCTGTTGGACCCGTAGGTCCTCCACTAGGTCCCGTAGGCCCAGTAGGACCTGTTGGACCTGGAATAGTTCTTCCTCCACAGCAACATCCCATTGGTGGACGATTACAAGCAAAATCATTTACTATATCAACTGCTCTGTTATACATTGGACTATTTCCGTTATTATTCATTTTTTTCCTCCTTTACTATAAAATATGACGTCAAAACATTTTTGTAAGTGCGATTGCCACGACCAAAAATTTTTTCAACATAAATAAAAAAAAGCAAAGCATACTAAAAAAAGGTGAAAAAATATGAACAATCAAAAATTTAATCAAGAACTATTTACATTTATAGAAACAGCCACTTGCTCCTTTACAGGTGTCAAAGAAATCAAAAAAAAGTTACAAGAGAAAGATTTTATAGAACTAGAAGAAAATGAAAAATGGATCTTAAATCAAAATCAAAAATACTTTGTAACTCGAAACGATGCCTCCATCATCGCCTTTACACTAGGAGAAAATGAAAGTTTTAATATTACTTGTACCCACATAGATACACCAGCTTTCATGATAAAACCAAAAAATACCATCTACGAAAAAAACTATTTAAAAATCAATGTCATGCCTTATGGTGGACTTTTAAATTACGCTTGGCTAGACGAACCTCTTTCTATAGCAGGAAGAGTCATACTAAAAAAGAAAGATACCTACTACAAAGAAATCATTGACTTAAAAGAACCCTTATTCTGCATACCCAGTGTAGCTATCCACCAAAACGAAAATGCAAACGACGACTTAAAACTCAATAGCCAAATCGATATGATGCCCATTCTTTCTCTAAAAGATACCAAAGAACCGATAAAAAAAATAATTGCCAAAAAAGTAAAATTAAAAGAAGGAGAAGAAATAGCAGACTTTGATCTATTTTTATATACGACCGAAACGCCAATCTATTTTGGGATGGAAAAAGAAATGATTTTATCTCCTAGAATCGACGATTTATCTTGTACCTTTAGTTCTTTAAAAGGATTTCTAGAAAGCAAAAAAAATAAAAACAACAATCTATTCTGTGCCTTCAATAGTGAAGAGATAGGAAGTCTTACCAAAGAAGGAGCAGACTCTTCTTTCCTAATGGACATCTTGAAAAGAATTGCAGCAGAAACTAAAAAGGATATTTCTATCCTTATAAATAACTCTACCATACTAAGTGCAGACAATACCCATGCCACCCATCCCAATCATCCAAACAACAGCGATACCAACAACGAAGCCTTACTAAACAAAGGAATCGTAATTTCAAAAGATGCATCTTCTACAACAGATAGCATTACTTCCTCCTTATTTAAAGGAATTTGTGAAAAAGCAAAAGTTCCATACCAAGACTTTGTAACCAAAAATGATATGACCAGTGGCAGTACACTTTCAGGAATTAGCTTAAGACACGTAAGCATTGACTCCATTGACATTGGTCTTGGGCAACTAGCGATGCATGGAGCAAAAGAGGTTATAGGGAGCAAAGACGCTTATTACTTGTACCAAGCCTTTAAAGAATTTTATGAAACCAAGATAACTAAAGCAAAAGACCAAATCAAAGTAAGTAAATAAGAAAAGAAAAAACTAACCGATTGTTTTTTTGTAAATAGTAGCCGTAAACGAAAAGTAGAAAAATGTAAAATAAAAGTTAAAAATAAAATATCTTACAAAAAAATAAAACTTTTTTTATAAAAAAATTGCAAACCCCAAAGAACTATTGTAAAATATAAGTAATCAAAAACAAAAATGCAAGGAGTTTTGGAATATGAAGAAAGGTGCAATCACAATAGTAAGTATATTAGGAATTGCGACATGTGTTTCTGCTTATTTTATCAGCAGTACCTATGCAAAATATACGAGTGAATTTAGGGGTTCAGATACAGCACGTGTGGCGGAGTGGAAATTAAATTATACTAATGAAGCAGACTTATTCGCCACTATTTATGATACAGAGGGAGAAACATTAATCAATCCTGGAAATGGACCAGTAAATCATAAAGAAGAAACAGATATAAAGAAAGCAGCAGAGAATGAAACTGCAATCATTGCTCCAGGCGCTTATGGTGAATATAAATTTACACTTTCTGGTACGGCAGAAACTTCTTATAAAATACAATTTGATTTTACAGGAAGTGAAGACAATACTGGAGGAAGAATAACCTACTATTTAAATGGCATTCCATGTGGAAATAGTATTGAAGCATTGACAAAACAAATAAATGCAAATTTTGAAAACAAAATTTTTAAACCAGGAGATTTACCAGGAAATTATTTTGATACAGGAGATAATACAGAACACAATGAGCCATTAGTGGAAACCATTAATGTTGTATGGGATTATGGCAATACAGAAGATACAGACTCTATAGATACAGCACTGGGAATACGAGCAGCCCAAGGAGAAGAAATTATAGTAAAATTAGTAGCAAAAATTATAATTACACAAGTGGATTAAAGAACTTATTAAACAAAAAGTTCTTTTTTAGAGAAAAAAGTAGGAAATGGTGAATAAGAAGTGGATTGGTTAAGTATCAAAGAATTTTTAAAAGATAGTATAAAAGCTATTTTTTTTGTAGGAGTCATTTTAATTGCAATGTTATATGTAGTTTCTGTTACGCAAGTGGTTGGAAACTCTATGTCTCCTACATTAAAAAATAATGAAATGCTTTTGTTAAACAAATTAAAATATCGTCTTACAAAAGTAAAAAGAGGAGATATCATTTCTTTAAAATACAAAGATACAAAATATTTGATTAAAAGAGTGATTGGCCTTCCAGGAGATACGATAGAAATAAAAGATAGTGTTCTCTATATTAATAAGGAAGTATACAAAGAAGAATATATTTCTAGTGATTTAAAATACAAAGACTTTCATTTAGAAGATTTGGGCTATAGTAAAATTCCAGAAAATATGTATCTTGTTTTGGGAGACAATCGTGTAGACTCATTAGATAGTAGAGAAATTGGTCTAATAAAAAAAGAAGACATTATTGGAAAAATTTCTGCTCGTTTTTGGCCGATAAATAAATTTAAATTTTTCTAAAAAGAACCTAAGAAAGAACAAGACTTTCTTTTTTATTTTGATTAAATTTGATTGACTAAGAGAATTCTAGCATATATAATAAATATATAATAGGAGGCTGTAAAGTCATGGATAAAAATAGAGGTTTGATTATTGCGACAATATTATTATTTATATTTGGAACGGGTACATTTGTCTTCGCAAACCCAAGTGAAGAAGACTACCAAAATTATGCGACGGATAAAACAGGAAATGGACAAAACACAACTAAAAAAGAAGAAAAGGAAAATCAAGTATCCACCGAACAAAATGAAACCAATCAGCCCGTACAAGGAACAGAAGAAAATGAAAATTCTGAAAAAATACCAAACATAAATACCAATCCAGAAAATAACGGAGTAGTAAATACGACCAATAGACCAAATAACAATCAAAATGCGGGAACGGGAAATGGAGCAAATAATAACAATACAAATAATAGTAATAATGAAAATAATTCTGGAAACAACAACGAAGAAAATAACAATTCTCAAAATCCATCGCAACCAGGTGGAAATGAAGGCGGAAACCAAGGCTCTGATAATAAGCCACCCGTAGATACTGGAAATGAAAACAATCCAGACGACAATGAAGAAAAACCAGAAGAACCAAAATACGAGCCATTTGTATTTACTCCAAACGGAACTTTCTCATCAGAAGTGATTTTTATCAATGATCCAAACTATGACCATATGGATGTTTACAATTCAGCATCTTATAAAACAACAACAATTTATGAAAATACTTACAAAATAAATGTAAAAAACATCATGTATTATTTCATAGTATATTACAAAGATGGTACAAAAAATGATTTTGTTATGTTTCATAAAGAAGCAACAAATTAAAAACACCTAGAATAGAGGTAAAAAAGTGGCATATATAAAATTTAAAGAATTAACAAAATATTTTGATTTCAAAGAAGAAATACTAGATATTGAAAATTTACCAGAATACGTAAAAGAATATGTCTTTGAAAAAGAAAAAATTGTTTTAGCTTACAAAAATAGCAAAGATTATGCAGTATTTACAGATAAAAGAATGCTACTCTTTGATAGAGATCCTTTAGCAGTTTATTATAAAAAAGTTCATGTAGTACCTTATCGTTCTATTTCTACCAGTGCCATTAACTATATGCCTGGAAAAGTAGAATTGTTATTTAGTTTGGATAGTAGTTATCAACTACACATTAACTTTGTCGGAATGAACCATCAAAAAAAAGAAAATTTAAAACAAGTATTTCGATTAATGATGCGTCCTGAATAAAGACTCAAAAAAGTCTTTTTCTTTTGTATTAGAATAATTAATGGATAACTCCACACTCTAATAAAAGGTGATATTTTATGAGTCTTTGGGGAAAATACCTTACAGAAAAAAAATTTGAAAAATTAAATAAAGATATAAGAGTAAATACTCTAATCATTGGTGGAGGGATCACAGGTTTAACAACCCTTTACTATTTAAAAGAAAAAGAAAGTGTTTGCTTAGTAGATGCAAGTTTCATTGGAGAGGGAGTTACCAAAAATACCACAGGAAAACTAACCTATTTACAAGAGGATATCTATAGCAATTTAGAAAAAAATAGAAACACAGAAATAGCAGTACAATATCTACATTCACAAAAACAGGCAATTTCTCTTATAAAAGAAATCATTGAAAAAGAAAAAATAGACTGTGATTTAGAAAGAGTAGACTCTTATATTTTTGCCAGCCAAGAAAAAGACGTAAAAAAAATAGAAGCAGAAAACAACTTTTTAAAACGACAAAAAATCAATGTAAAAGAAAAAATACTCCCTTTTTCTGTTCCAAGTTTCAAAGCAATCTGTGTGGAAGATACCTATGTTTTTAACCCAATCAAATACTTAAATGGTTTAAAAGAAATTTTAAAATTGAAACCAATCTACGAACAAACTAAAATACAAAAGATAGAGTTTAAAAATAACCAATACACTTGTTACGCAAACGATAAAAAAATAATAGCAAACCAAGTGATAGTCGCTTGTCACTATCCTTTCTTTCTTTTTCCATTCTTGCTACCTCTAAAATCGCATATTGAAAAATCTTACCTAATCGCTACAAAAACAGATAAGTATAAAAAAGCATCCTGTATTAATGTATCAAACCCTAGTATTTCTATGCGTTACTATAAAGATGGAAACCAAGTCTACCAAATTTTCTTAACGAATTCCCACAACACTGCAGTAAAGCAAAATGATAAAACAAACTTTGAAAATGTAAAACAATTCTTCGGATTGAAAGAAGAAGAGATTGTTGCTAAGTGGAGCAATGTAGATATCATAACAGACGATAAATTACCTTATATTGGTGAGTTAAAAGACAATCTTTATATAGCAACGGGACTAAATACATGGGGAATGACAAATGGAATTTTATCTGCTAAAATTCTCTCCGATGCCATAAAAGGAATAGACAACCCATACCAAGAACTCTTTAAAATCTATCGTAACAATAGATACCAATGGAAAAGTTTACTCCCAAATGTGATAACCAGCACAATTGCTTTTGTAGGAAGCAAATTCCAAAAGAAAAAATGGTATTCTAACAATCTCATGTTTAAAAAAGTAAATGGAAAAACCATTGCTATTTATAAAGATGAACACAAAAAAGAACATATCGTCTACACAACCTGTCCTCATTTTGGATGCAGTCTTATTTTCAATGAAGAAGAAAAAACTTGGGATTGCCCTTGTCACAGTTCAAGATTTAACTTGGATGGAAAATGCATAAAAGGACCAAGTTTATATGATATTTCCTATAAAAAATGATATAATGCCCTTAGGTGAAACAAAATGTCAGAAGAGAGAAAATACAAAGAAAAAATAAAAATTTGCTATTGGGTAGTAGAAACTTTTTTACAAGATTATCGGTACTGTCTTTCTGAAAAAAAGAAAGAAGAAGTAAAAAATAATTTTCTAGAAAATATAAATGAATTTTTGTTAGAAAAAGAACCAGACAAGAAAAAAACAAAAGAAGAAATAGAGAAAGAAGTAGAACAAAAAATAATCCATTTTCTGACCTCTATGTGTATAGATTTAAAAGTAACAAAAAACTTAGAAGAAAGCGAATTATTATGTGCATCTAGACTACGAAATGATTTAATAACCGACTTGCTTTTACTGTGGACAAATAAACATTCTTTGGAAAAGAAAGAGAACAGAACCCTACCAGAAGATAATTTTTCTGTTTATTTAAAAAATAATTATTTAGAAGAAAAATCTTTGATACAATATAGTTTTCAAAATGACTTTTTGTCTTTTGCTGAAAAATTTTATGAACGAGTTGGAGAAGATATAAGAGATATTTATGATTTATTTTTAGAAAAAATTCAAAATGAAAGCAGTCTATTGAATAGATAAGATAAGGAGTAGAGTAGTATGAAAATCAGTAACGAATGGACAGAATACGAATGCCTAGATGCTGGAGGGTGCGAAAAACTAGAACGATTTGGAGAATTTATTTTTAGAAGACCAGATCCGCAAGCCATATGGAACGTAGAAAATTATACAAAGTGGGAAAAGGTAGATGGATATTATCACAGAAGTCATGAAGGGGGAGGCAATTGGGAATTTAAGCATCAACTTCCTGAATTCTGGACCATGAACTATAAACATTTAACCTTTAAAATTAGCCCAACCAATTTTAAACACACCGGAATTTTTCCAGAACAAGCGACCAATTGGGACTTTTGTATGCAAAAAATAGAAAATGCTCATCGTCCTATTAAAGTTTTAAATCTGTTCGCTTATACTGGATGTGCTACTATGGCTTTAGCAAGTAAAGGAGCAAGTGTAGTACACGTAGATGCATCAAAAGGGATGACTGAATGGGCCAAAGACAACATGCGACTTTCTCATTTAGAAGACAAAGAAATTCGTTTTATCGTCGATGATTGTGTAAAATTTGTGGAAAGGGAAATAAGAAGAGGAAACAAATACGATGCTATTGTTATGGACCCACCGAGTTATGGAAGAGGACCCAACAAAGAAGTATGGAAATTTGAAAAAAATATATATTACTTAATTGATTTATGTATGCAAGTTCTTTCCGACAAGCCTTTGTTTTTCTTAATTAATTCTTACACAACAGGGATTTCTTGTATTGTCTTAGAAAATATATTAAAAACAACCATGTTAAAAAAATATCCCAAGGGTCGAATTGAAGCCGGAGAAGTAGGTCTTCCAATTACAAGAGACAATTTAGTATTACCTTGTGGAATTTATGGGCGTTGGGAAACAAATGATTAATATTTTATACGAAGACAACCACTTGCTTATTGTAGAAAAACCTGTAAATATGTTAGTTCAAGAAGACAATACAAAAGATGTAGACTTATTAACTCTTCTAAAAAAATACCGCAAAGAAAAAGAAAACAAACCAGGTAACGTCTACTTAGGATTGGTCCATCGTTTAGACCGCGTGGTAGGTGGAGTAATGGTATTTGCGAAAACTTCAAAAGCTGCAGGAAGACTCTCCGAGCAAGTAAGAAAGAACGAATTAAAAAAAACGTACTATGCTGTAGTCTGCGGTAATTTGAAACAAAGTGGACATTTAGAAAACTATCTTTTAAAAAATGAAAAAACCAATACTTCTTTTGTATCCAAAGAAGGAAAACTTTCTATTTTAGACTATGAAGTCTTAGAAAATAAAAACAATTTAACGCTTGTAAAAATTAGTCTTCAAACTGGAAGACACCACCAAATACGTGTTCAATTTTCTTCATTAGGCTATCCTCTTTACGGAGATGCAAAATACAATAAAAATTATCAAAAAGGAGAGCAAATTGCATTATTTGCAAAAAGTCTAACATTCATGCATCCTACAACAAAAGAAGAAATGACCTTTACTTTAGATTTACCGAAAAGATATCCCTATACCATATTTGATAATAAAAAATAATTGAAAAAGAATGAGTTCTACGGACTGATTTTTTTATTCGCCAAAATAACCTTGCATAGCAAACAAAAGTATAATACATTGCTATTGTAGTAAAAATAGGGGGTGTTATTGAAGAGAAAAGAAACTTAAAGTAGGACAAAAAATAGGGGCAATAAATTTCAAAAAAAGGGTGAAAAAAGAAAGAGAAAACTAAAAGGAACAAATGGTGCTTTTATTTAATTGATAAGAGTCTAATAGAAGAAGACATATTATTAATATTTTCAAAGAAAAAGAAATCATGATTGATTTAGTAATAAACTTTTTAAAATAGATTTCCAAAAAGAAGTTTATTTTTTTTATTCCTTCATATACTTCATTAGGTGATAATATGCAGATTACAAAAATAGATATACCTTATCCAGAAATAAAAGTAGAACGAAAAGACGTGGAACTGGCAAAAGAAATATTAAATCTCTATGCTGGAGAAATTAGTGAAGACACAGCAGTCCATAACTACATATTTCAAATGCTTATTATGAGTGAAGACAAAAATAAAAAAGAATTACTAAAAGAAATCGCTATTACTGAAATGCACCACTTAGAAATACTAGGCTTACTGGTAAAAGAACTAGGGCTTACACCCTTTTATGTCGGAGTCAAAAATAGTACTACAAAATGGTGGAGTGGGGAATACGTAACCTACGAAAAGGAATGGAAAAAGATAATACTCGCCAACATAGGTTTAGAAGAATTGGCTATACAAAACTATGAAAAAGTTATTGCCAAAACAAATGATGAAAATGTTCGCCATATTTTAAAACGAATAATTCTAGACGAACGTTTACATATTGAAATATTCTCAAAACTATATGGAGAATGCAAATAATACATGGTAAAATAAAATCTGTGATGTTTTATGAGCAAACTATCCAATACCTTACTTATGTTGAGTTTTTTAAAAAGTGGTAGAAAATACCAGATAAGTGAATTAGCAAGTCTTTTAGAAGTTTCAAACAGAATGATAAGAATTTATAAAGAAGACCTAGAAAAATCTGGCATTTATATTGATACAATAAAAGGACCTTATGGTGGCTATATGTTAAGAAATACAAATTACTTACCAACACCTTTATTTTCCAAAGAAGATATCGAAAGAATAGAAGCATTGGACACAAAAAAAAAGAACTTACAGATATTCTAACAAAAATGAAATGTTTAACCCCTGAAAGAAAAATATTAAATACAAAAGATGTAATTTTTAAAACAATAAGTAGAGCAATAAAAGAAAAAAGAAAAGTAAAAATGATTTATTATACAGAAGGAAAAGGAAAGAGGGAAAGAACCATCCATCCCTATCACATTATTTACTATGGTACTTCGTTTGGTTGTGCAGCCTATTGCGAAACGAAAAAGGATTTAAGACACTTCGCTTTCGACCGAATAGAACAAATCGAACTTTTGAGTGATTTTTATGATTAAGACGAAATATTACCACATCTCGCGTTAAAGTAAACGTAAGAGGTGTTTTTTAATGGGAAAATTAACAGATTATAATTATAGCAAATTAAAAGAAAGAGTCAAATATAGTTTAGAATATACAAATAAAGAGTTTTATGAAAAATTAGAAAATATAAAAGGAAATACAATGATTACAGGAGTTGGAGGAAGTCTAGTTGTTGCCATTTTTCTAAAAAAAATATTAGAACAAAAAAATAATAGTTTATGTATGGTAGAAGAACTAGACCAACTCACCAATACTTCTCCTAAGTTTTTTCAAAATCTAATTGTAGTAAGTAGCAGTGGAAATAATCACGGGGTCAAAGAGAGTTTAAAAAAAGATTTTCAAAACAAATATTTACTTACAGCAAGTAAACAACAGAAAAAAGAAGTCACCTTATTAAATTATAAGATAAGAGAAAAAGAAGAAAGTTTTGTTGCAATAGCAAGTACCTTAATCCCTATCACCCTTTTACTAAAATATAACCAAGGAAAAGAATACATTAGAAAGAAACCAAACAAACCTTTAGAAATAAAAAATGCTCCTACAGATTGGGAAATCTTCTACGACGAAAAAAGCAAAGGTACCGCTCTTTTTTTAGAATCTACTTTTATTGAAGCAGGACTCGGAAATATAATACTCCACGACAAATATAGTTATTGTCACGGAAGAAGTACACTGGCAAGCAAAAGAAAAGGACAGTGTATTTATTTACTAAGTAAAGAAAACGATTTGGATACTTGCTTACTAGAAAACATTCCTTCTCTCTATCAAAATATTTACATACTAAAAAGTAAAGAAAAAGAAAGTATTCTTATCGATTATGATTTACTTTTACAAGCCATACCATTGGTTTATCAAATTTCCCTTGCTTTAAAAAGAGATTTATCCAAAGTAAAATACGCTAAAATTGTTCCAAAACTCTATCACTTTAAAGGAGGAATGTAAACATGAAATATATTGGAGTGGGAGCCCTAGTGGTAGATTATTACTATAAAAAAAATCAATTCTTAGGAAGAATGAATGGGAAATCTTTTCAAAATATTGGCATCAATTTAAAATATTTAGGAAATTCTGTGAAAATCATAGGAAGTGTAGGAGAAGATGAAACCGGTACCTTTGCTTTAAACACTTTAGAAAAACTAAATATAGAAACGAAAATAAAACGATTATCTATCCCAACAAATCGTATTTATATTGTAGATAACTTACATCATTTAGAATGGAATGGAAAACGTTACTACCAAAAAGACAAAGAAATATACCAGATAAAAGCAGAAAAAGAAGACATTTTAATTGTTGACAATGTCTATAAAAATACAATAGAAAGTATAAAAAATAGTACTTGCGAAAAAGTACTCGACTTAGGGTCTGCTACTTACTTTCTCTATGTAAAAAAAGAAAAAATTATAGAAACATTTAGAAACCTTTTTACCATTATCAATATGAATGAAAAAGCCTACAATTTAATGAAAGGAAAATTGAAAATAGAAGCACAAGAAATGTGTAAATGTTGGAATGTAAAATTACTCATTGTTACCCATGGAAAGAAAGGGATATCTTTTTATACATCGGCACTAAAAAAAGAATACGAAATAAAACAGCCTTACAAAGAAATAGATGCAAGTGGAGCAGGAGATGCTTTCTTTTCTGTGATTTTAAACGAATACCAAAAAAACGAAAGAAAAATAACAGAAAATTTTTTAGACGATTGTTTCGAGTTAGGAAACGAGTATGTGAAAAAAGTAGTAGAAAGAAATGGCGCCCTAAGTCACATTCTTCCCCTTGAAAAATAGAATAGACAAGAAAGAAAAATTGGTTTTACTTGTCTTTTTTC
>CAMUBM010000010.1 GCA_947087145.1 uncultured Mycoplasmatota bacterium | reverse complement strand
CAGAATTTCGTGAGTATATGACTGTAGAAGAAGACCAAAGAAAAATCTACAATACAGAGATGGACTTAGCAAGAAAAAATGGTTTGGCTGAAGGTCGTGCTGAAGGTCATGCCGAAGGGCTTTCTGAGGGACTTTCTCAAGGTGCTAAACAAACTTCTATAGAAATTGCTAAAAAGTTGAAAACTGAAATGTCTGTTGAAAAAATAGCAGATATTACTGGTTTAACAAAAAAAGAAATTGAAAACTTATAAAAATAGTTTTCTTTTTTATTTTCGTGTCTAAACTTGTCAGATAGCAAAACTTTTGGTACACTATTTGTAGTATAAGAGGTGTACTATGGACGATAAGACATGTCTTTTTGATATTACCATGTTTAAACAAGCACAACTAGAATATACGATTAAACAAGTGTATCAAGCATTATTAGAAAGAGGATATGACCCAGTCAATCAATTGGTTGGGTATTTAACAACTGGAGATCCTGGTTATATATCCAATTACAAAAATGCTAGAGAAATTATTCAAGAAATGGATAGAGAACTTTTAATTGCCTTCTTACTGGAGCAATATTTACAATGAGATGTTTAGGAATGGATTTAGGAACAAAGACATTAGGTCTTGCTCTAAGTGATAAAATGGGGCTTATTGCTAGTCCTTATCAAACTTTACGATTTCAAAATCATGAAGAATTGCTTGAAAAAATAAAAAAAATTGTAGAAGAAAAAGAAATTGGGACATTTGTTTTAGGTTATCCTAAAAATATGAATAATTCTTTGGGATTTGCCGTGGAACGAACCATGCAGTTTAAACAAGTATTAGAAAATGTGTTTGATATACCGATTGTATTGATTGACGAGCGTTTATCTACTACAGAAGCAGAAAATCGTCTAATAGAAACAGATATGAAGCGAATGAAACGAAAAGAAGTTATTGATAGTTATGCAGCAGCGATTATTTTGGATACATATTTAAAAGAAAGTAGGAATGAAAATGGATACAAAAAATAGCGTTTTTACAGCGAAAGATAAAGAGGGTAAACAGACGACTTACGAAATTATTTTTAAGTTTGATTCTGATCAAACGAAGAAGAGTTATATTGTGTATACTGACCATACCAAGGAAAATGGCAAATTAAAAGTGTATGCAAATGTGTATGATAAAACGGGAAGAAGTAAAGAACTTGCCCCTATTGAAACGGAAGAAGAATGGAATACGATTGAAGCATTTTTAAGTAAATTAGAAGGTGAAGTTGATGAAAAAAATTAAGTTAAGAAAATGGGTGGTAGTTGTGCTTGTTTTTCTCATTTTCGCGTTGGCTTTGTTAGGAGCATATGGATATACGCTTCAAAGTGTTAGTAAAACGAGTGAGGAAGTTACATTTGTTGTTCCAAATGGCGCTAGTAAAATTACGATTGTCGAGCAATTAAAAGATGCAAATCTAGTTCGTAGTAAATATGCTCTTTTGTTGTATTTATTTTTTAATAGTGATCTCAATTTACAAGCAGGAAAGTATACTTTAAATCGAAATATGAAGCCTTCGGAAATTTTAGAGAAAATCCATAAAGGAGATGTAACGCTTGAAACGAAAACATTTACTTTTGTGGAAGGAAAAAACGTTCTTGATTTAGCAAAGGTGATTGCTTCTACTTTTTCGTATACGGAAGAGGAAGTAAAGAGTGTTTTAAAGAATGAAGAATTTATTAAAAAAATGATTGAAAAGTATGATTTTTTGACAGAAGACGTTTTAAATGGTAATATCTATTATGCACTGGAGGGTTATTTGTATCCTGATACGTACGAGATTTTAGAAGATGCTTCGATTGAAGAAATACTTGTGAAAATCTTGGATAACACAAAGGTGAAACTTTCTAGTTTAGATTTTAGCGGGTCTAATTATTCTATGCATGACATTTTAACGATGGCATCCATTGTAGAACTGGAAGGATCTAATGCAGATGATCGAGCAAAATTTGCTCAGGTGATTTATAAAAGATTAGAACTTGGGATGACTTTAGGAATGGATACTACGGCGAAATATGTAGCACAAATGGAAGGAAAAAATGTCAATTATTCTGTTATGAGTCCTTACAATACGAGAAGAGTAGATGTTGGAATGGCTGGAAAATTACCAGTGGGTCCGATTGGCAATCCATCTTTGGCTGCCGTTGATGCTGTGTTGCATCCAAGTGATACAGATTATATTTATTTTGTTGCGAATACTTGTACAGGAGAGAATTTCTTTAATGTAGATTTAATGGAGCATTCAAAGAAGGCTCGGGAATTGAAAGAAATTTGTGCAACAAACTAAGGAGTGAGTTGTTTATGAAACAGTATATTTTAGAAATGGAACAATATGCGAAAGAAAAAAATGTTCCGATTATTGAAAAAGAAACGATTGCTTATATTATGAAGTATATTAAAGCAAACAATGTGAAAAATATTTTAGAAATTGGAAGTGCCATTGGTTATTCTGCTATTTTAATGGCTTCTGCTAGTAAAGAAGTGAAAGTGACAACCATTGAACGAGACGAAGTTCGTTATATGGAAAGTTTAAAAAATGTAAAAAAATGTGGTTTTGAAAAAGAAGTCAATGTTGTTTTTCAAGATGCCTTCGATGTGAATTTGACAGGAGTATCGTATGATTTAATCTTCATCGATGCAGCAAAAGGACAATATAAAAAATTTTTTGAAAAGTTCCAATATTTCTTAGCACCCGGCGGAGTCATTATCACAGATAATTTAAAATTTCATGGTTATGTAGGAAAGAAAGAAACCATTGATAGTAAAAATTTACGGGGTATTGTAGATAAAATAGAGAGTTATATTGAGTTTTTGAAAACCAATCCTGATTTTGATACGGAGTTCGTTGATGTAGGAGATGGTCTTAGTGTTAGTCGAAGAAAAAATGAAAACCAATAAATTTTTGGTTGTTGTTACAGAAGAAGATTTTTTAGATTTGAAAGTTAAGAATGTTAACTTTCTTTTTCCAATTTTGGGGTATAGTGTAGGTTTTTTAAAGACTTTTCCTATAACAGAAGTAAAGGTACCACATGCTTATTTGTATATCAATCGTATTTTAGATCACGAAGGAATAGAAAGTTTAAAGAAAGATTTACTTTTAATAAATGAAAATATAGAAGGAATCTGTTTTACAGATTTAGGAGTAATTCAAGTTGTAAAAGATTTAGGATTGTCTTTACAGCTCTTTTATATGCAAAATCATAGTACAACGAATGTAGAATCTATTAATTATTATTTAGAGTATGTAGATAGTGTTTTGGTAAGTACGGATATTACTCAAGAAGAAATATATACGATTTTAGATAAAGTTAATAAACCTTTGTTGGTTCCTTATTTTAGTTTGGTGGATGCGATGTATTCTCGAAGGAGATTATTATCTAATTTTGAAGAAGAATTTGAATTAGAGAAGAAATGTGAAGAAATTTTACATGAACCGATTTCAGGTAATGATTTTAGGACAATAGAAAATGAGTATGGTACGGTTTTTTATGCTAGTAAATACGTAGATTATCGAAGCATTACCCATGATAATATTCTTTATTATTATATTAATCCCTTGGGACTTGATAAGGATACTTTGTTGAAGGTACTGCGTGGAGAAGATAGGAGTGAGAAAAGTACAACTGGTTTTTTAGATGTAAAAACGTATTATCGTTTGAAAGAAGGGGAAGAATGACAATTTCTGCTATTCAAGAAAATATTTTAAAACTTTCTGCTTCTTCACCGAGTTTAAAAATTGATAGTGTCTTTTTAGAACAAAATGGGAAAGTAGAGACTCTTTTCTATCAAGAAGAGAATTTGCATGAACTTAGAAGTGCTTCTAAGGTATTAGTGGCCATGGCAGTAGGAATTGCGTTAGATAGAGGGATGTTTTCTTTAGATACTTTGATTTACCCTTTTATGAAAGATATTGTAAATATTGAAAATAAAGCAAATGAAGAGAAAATAAAAAAGTGGACGATAAGAAATTTATTAACACATACTACGGGTTATGAGAGTCAAATGCTAAGTGAACAATTTATAAAGGATATTGATAAAGATAAATTATTGGAGTATGCATTCAATTATGACATTCCTTATGGAGTTGGAGAACGTTTTGCCTATAATAATGTAGAGCCTTTTTTGTTATCCATATTTTTTCAAGAGACATTTCATAAAAATCTATCGGATTTTATTAATGAAACGATTTTTCAATCATTGGATATTAAGGAATACCAATGGAATAATTATGGAAAGTATTGTCCTGGAGCAACAGGGTTGTATTTGAAGCATAGTGATTTTCATAAAATAGGTAAGTTGCTTCTTTATGAGGGAAAATATAATGGAATCCAAGTTGTTCCAAAACATTGGATAGCAGAAATGTGTACATTACAACTAGAAACGCCTTCTGTTTATAAAAAAGAAAGAGTTTTCCCTAAAATTGGCATCGGTTATTACACTTTTATTTCAAGAGATGGTTATATCTTTCGAGATGGAGCCAATGGGCAATATATGATTATGAATAAAGAAAAGAATTTATTGATTACTATTCTGTCTTCAGAAAATGACATGAAAAATATTCCTGAGATTTTTAGAAATTTAATATAACAATAAATGAGAGGAGGTAGAGTTTATGGAAAGGCTAGAATTACTTGCTCCGGCAGGAGATTTAGAAAGATTAAAGTTTTCTTTTCTTTATGGAGCAGATGCTGTTTATTGTGCTGGTAAAAAATATGGTTTACGTGCGAATGCTGATAATTTTACTATGGAAGAAATGGAAGAAGGAGTTAAATTTGCCCATTCTTTAGGAAAAAAAGTGTACATAACAGTGAATATTTTGTTTCATGAAGAAGAAACGAATGGTTTGGATGATTATTTGCAAGCGTTGGATAAAATTGGTGTCGATGCTATCATTGCGAGCGATATTTTAGTTATCAAACGTGCAAAAGAACTTGGTTTAAGTTTGGAAGTCCATGTTTCTACACAAGCAAGTATTTTGAATAAGGAGGCCGCTCTTTTTTATAAAAATCTTGGAGTAACTCGTGTGGTTTTAGCAAGAGAGGCCAGTTTAGAAGATATTAAAGAAATAAAAAGGGCAACAGGGCTAGAAATAGAGTGCTTTGTTCATGGAGCCATGTGCACGAGTTTTAGCGGACGTTGTGTCTTATCCAATTATTGTACTAGAAGAGACTCTAATCGGGGAGGCTGTGCACAGATTTGCAGGTGGATGTTTTCTATGGATGGTGTAGAGTTTCCCTTTAGTATGACACCAAAAGATTTAAATTTAATACAATATATTAATGATATGATAGAGGCAGGTGTAAATTCTTTTAAGGTCGAAGGAAGAATGCGGGGAATTTATTATATTGCCACTGTGATATTGGTGTATCGTAGAGTGATAGATTTGGTTTTACGAAAAAAGTTACGAGAAAGTGACATAGAGTATTATTTAAATATTTTAAATCGAGTAGCCAATCGTGAGTCTACTGCGCAATTTATTGACAAACTTCCTGGTAAGAATGAACAATATTTCTTAGGACGAGAAGAAGTGTCTAATCAAGATTTTTTAGGACTTGTTCTTTCGTATGACGAAGAAAAGAGTCTTGCTACTATAGAAGAAAGAAATTATTTTAAAGTAGGAGATATGGTTCAATTTTTTGGACCAAATATCGAAACATTTAACTATAAAGTAGAGGAAATCTTTGACGAAAATAATGAAAAAATAGAAGTGGCCAATCATCCAAAAATGATTATAAAATTAAAAGTAAATACAAAACTACATCCTTATGATATGATGCGAATAAAAGTGTTTGACAAACCAAAGCATTTATAGTATTCTTAGGACTAGTATTTTTAGAAGGTGGAATTTTTATGAAACAAGTTGAAAATATTATGCTAACCGCAGAGGGGTATTTAGCATTAGAAACAGAATTAAATGTATTGAAAACAGAAAAGAGACCTGAAGTGATTAAGGCTTTAAAAGAAGCAAGAGCTTTAGGAGATTTATCTGAAAATAGTGATTATGATGCTGCACGTAATGAACAAGCGCAATTAGAAGCAAGAATTAAAGAATTGGAATTTAAATTAGAGCATTGTACGATTGCAGACGGAGCTGGAAAAGATGTTATCAATGTGGGTAGCCAAGTTTCCATTACTTATGAGGATGGAGAAACAGAAGAATACAAAATTGTTGGTTCTTTGGAAGCAGACCCATTTGAAAATAAAATTTCGAATGAAAGTCCTATTGGAAAAGCGATTATTGGTCATAAAAAAGGCGAAGTTGTGGAAGTTGCTTCTCCGAATGGAAACTTTACTGTGACGATTACAAATATTGCTTAAGATTGTATCTCGGTACAATTTTTTTTTATTTGCTTTTTGTAATGTATGCCTGTATAATAAGACGTGTTGAAAGGATTTTTAAGTATGAAAAAAAATGTAGTTGTAAAAGAAATTAAAATAAATGGTAGTGTTTGGGAAAAATGTTTAGACTCTGCTTATAAGAAAAAAAATAAAGAAGTGAAGGTAGATGGATTTCGTAAAGGAACAGCTCCTAAAGAAGTATTTATTAAAAAATTTGGAATAGAGTCTTTGTACATGGATGCTATTGATAGTGCAGTGGAAGTTGCTTACAAAGAAGCTTTGAAAGAAGCAGGAGTTACGCCTGTTTGTGAACCTAAATTAGATGTGAAAAGTGTAAATGAGAAAGAATGTATATTAGAATTTACTTTTATCGGAGCTCCTGAAGTGACTTTAGGAGAATATAAAAATTTAAAAATCAAAAAGCCAGTTGCAAAAGTTTCTAAAGAAGAAATGGAGGCAGAGATTTCTACTCTAAGAAATAAATATGCGGAGATTAAGGTAAAAGAAGATGGAAGCAAGATAGAAAACGGAGATACGGCTGTTATTGATTTTAAAGGTGTTGTTGATGGTAAAGAATTAGAGGGTGGAACTGGAGAAAATTATCCACTAGAAATTGGAAGTCATACTTTTATTCCTGGTTTTGAAGAAGGTTTAGTTGGGTTAAAAGTAGGAGAAGAAAAAGAATTAAATTTGAAATTTCCTGAAAATTATACAGCAGATTTATCAGGTAAAGAAGTTACTTTTACAGTAAAAGTCAATGAGATTAAAGCAAGAATTTTACCAGAATTGAATGAAGATTTTTATTTGGATTTGGGATATGAAGATGTAAAAAACAAAGAAGAATTTGAAAATAAAGTGCAAGAAGCAATAAAATCTCGTAAAGAAGCAGAAATAGAAGACCAATACATTGAAGATTGTCTTGCCAAAGCAAGTGAAAATATGAAAATTGATATCAATGAAGAGATATTAGATGATGAAGTACATCGTATGATCCATCAATTTGAAGAACAATTAAAAATGCAAGGATTAAATTTAGAACAATATTTCGAGTTTACAAAGATGACCCATGAAAAATTGCATGAACAAATGGAACCAGAAGCAACGAAGAGAGTAAAATATCGTTATTTGCTTGAAAAAGTAGCTGAAGTAGAAAAAATAGAAATAAGTGATAAAGAAGCCGAGGAAAAAGCAGAAGAAATGGCTAGTAATTATGGTATTTCAAAAGAAGAACTTTTAAAGGCTTATGGAAGTTTAGATGTAGTGAAGTACGATATGAAAATGCGTGATGCGATTGAAGTGATTAAAGGAGCGTAATTGCTTCTTTTTTTTATTTCTTTATGCTATAATTTTTCTAAAGTATAGAGGTGTACTAGAATGAAAAAGTCTGGATTTACGATAGTAGAACTTTTAGCAGTCATTGTAATTATGGCAGTTATTATGAGTGTTGGAACCGTTAGTTTTCACATTATTGCAGATAGAATTCAAGAAACAGCTTTTAAAAATAAGCAAAGTTATTTAGAAATAGCAGCAGTAAAATATGCCGAGGAAACTGGTTATTTGGCAACGAATGTTAATAATCTCGTGGAACTAGGATATGCTAATGCTGATACAGAGAATGGTGAAGTATTAAATCCAATGAATGGAGAGAAATTAAATTGTCATATCATTCGTTTACATTATGATGGACATTATTTTTATGCAACTTATACAGAAGAACAACAATGTGATAATGAATTTTCAAAAAATAATGTATATTTAAAAATAGATCGATACCAAAGTTCTACAGAAGATGGAACGTATGAAGAAGAAAATAGAATAGAAGAAGAAAATGCATGGACCAATCAAAATGTAATTTTGGTTGCTAATTTTCTAGATATAAATACTTCTTTGGAAGACGTAGAAAAAATTATATGGCGTTCTAATGCAGAAGAAATAGAAAGAATTGTCAATGAAGAAAATTCTTTTCAAAAACAAAATACCTTTATTGTAAAAGCCGAACAAATTATTGACACATTTTATTCTGTAAAAGTAGTTATGAAGGATGGGACGATTTATGAAGCCCAAGCCCCTGTGAAAATTGATAAACAAGGACCAATGGTTTTTCAAGAAGAAATCAAAGTCCAAGTGAAAGAAATGGCTATAGGAAATGCTAATGAAGTAAAAATTGCTGCTTCTGATGGTAATGGTGCAGGTGTTGCCAGTTATTATGTGGGAGAGAATGCCAATTGCAATACTGTTTCTCCTCTTGATTATATTCCTAGCGAAAACTCTATTTATAAAACTTATGTAGGTCCTGGTGTTTATTATGTTTGTGTCAAAGATAAACTTGGAAATTTGGCGGAAGAGGAAAGTACAAAAGTGATTGATTTAGTACATTTAGTTCCTCCAAAATTAGAGGTAAAGGAAAATCCTTTAGTTCTACAAAGTGGAGATTTTAGTGAAGAATATTTATTTAAAGAAAATATATTGGCTGATTACGGAATTTTTGAAGAAGCACAAATCAGTTGTAATCCTACGAATGCTGTGAATCTTTCTGCTTATGAAGTTACTTGCACAGCATTAAGTACAAATGGTCTTTCTTCTACTATAAGTTTTGCTGTTGATGGGGATTAAAAAATATATTTTATTGTATTAAGGAAATGTCACAATTAGAATTTTTGAATTCTTAGGTGCATTTTTTTTTTTGGATAAAAAAATTTAGCAAAAATTGGTTGTAAAAAAATGTAAATAGCATTTACTTTGTAAATAGAACTCGTTATAATAAACACCATAACTTCGAGGAGAGTGATTGCATGAAAAATACATTACCTGTAATGTTACTTAAGAATTTGCTCATTCTCCCTAACCAAGAGGTGAAACTTGAATTAAACAATGATAATTCGCGAAATGTCGTTTTGTTAGCAACAGAAAATTATCGCAATCAAGTAGTTGTTTTAACTCCAGTGGATCAAATGGAAGAAATACCAGAAGTTAGTGATTTGCCGAAGGTTGCCGTAGTTGCTAAAGTAAAAAGCAAATTGGAATTGCCGAATGGGAATCTACGAGTTACGTTACGAGGAATGTTTCGTGTACAGTGTACACAATTTCAAAATCACGAAAAGTATCCGGCTATTTTAGAATGTAAATACCAGAAACTTGCTATTTCTCCTTTTAATGAAGTAGAAGCCTTGGCAGTAAGACGAAAGTTAAGTTCTTTAATGGAAATGTATGTTTCCAATGGACAAGGAATATCGAATAGCATTATTGGTGTCATGAAAGATGCAAAAGATTTAAACAAGTTCACAGATGTCATTGCTGCGTTTTTACCAATTTCCTTTTTAAAAAGACTATCTTATATCGAAGAAATTAATCCAGTTCTTCGAGGAAAAGGTTTAATGGAAGATGTCTCTTTGGAATTAGAAGTTATAAAATTAGATCAGAAATTGGATCAAAAATTACAAACTGGTTTAGAAGAAAGCCAAAAAGAATTTATTTTAAAAGAAAGGCTAAAAAGTATTCAAGAAGAACTGGGAGAAAGTGATAACAAAGAAAAAGAAGTTTCTTCTTATTATGCAAGGTTAGAGGATTTACACCTTACGAATGAAAGAATTGATAGAAAAATCAGGGAAGAAATTAAAAAGTTTGCTTACACCAGTGAAATGAGTCCAGAACTTGCTAACATTCGCAATTATTTGGATTGGATGTTTTCTTTGCCTTGGCATATCCATTCACAAGATGAGAATGATTTAGAAAAAATCGCGAAAAGTTTAGATCAAACGCATTACGGTATGCAAAAGGCCAAAGATAAAATTTTAGAATACATAGTTGCTCAAAAAAGAAATCCAGATGTCGATAGTCCAATTTTGTGTTTGATTGGGCCTAGTGGTGTCGGTAAAACTACATTTGCTAAGTCAATTGCACAGAGCTTACACAAAGCATTTTATAAAATTAGTGTGGGTGGATTAAATGATAGTTCTGTCTTGGTTGGACATAGACGAACGTATCTAGGTGCAAATCCAGGAAAAATTATGGAAGCTCTAAGACGGAGTGGTACAAATAATCCTTTGATTTTAATTGATGAAGTAGATAAAATGGTGAAAGATTATCGTGGAGACCCAGCAAGTGCATTATTAGATATTTTGGATAAGTCACAAAATAAAACGTTTGTAGACCATTACATTGAAGAGGAATATGATTTGTCTCATGTTTTGTTTGTAATGACTGCAAATTATGTACAAGATATCCCTTATGAGTTAAAGGATCGCTTGGAGGTAGTAGAGCTTTCTAGCTATACATTGTTTGAAAAGTTGGAGATTGCTAAGAAGTATTTGTTGCCAGATATTTATAAGGCGCATCATTTAGCAAAAAAGGATATTAAGTTTTCAGACAATCTATTAAAGGAAATCATTTTAGAATATACAAGTGAGGCAGGCGTTCGTGATTTGTCTAGAGTTCTTACAAGTATTGTTCGTAAAATTCTTGTAATGGGAAGTACTACAGATGTAAAAGTGACATCTACTCTTTTAAAAGAATTACTTGGTGAAGGAGAATATAAGAAAGATTATTTCATCTCTACAGCCCTTCCAGGGGTAGTGAATGCTCTTGGAGTTAATGCAAACGAAGGAAAAGTTTTACGCATTGAAAGTACTTTTTATGAAGGAAATGGCAAAATAAAAATTACGGGATGTGCGGAATTAGTCATGCGTGAAAGCATAGAGGTGGCTGTTAGTTATATTCTGACAAATAAACAACAATTTTGTGTGGAGGCTTATCCTTTTAAAGAAAATGATTTGCATATCCATTTGTTGGAGGCTGCAATGAAAAAAGATGGTCCTAGTGCAGGAGTTGCCATTACAACTGCTCTCATTAGTTTAGGACGAAACATTCCTATTTCTTCTAAAATTGCAATGACAGGAGAAATTACATTAAAAGGATATGTCAAAAAAATTGGAGGTTTGAAGGAAAAACTGATTGGTGCTTATAATGAGGGTATCGAAAAAGTGTTTATTCCAAGAGAAAATCATAACCAGTTAGAAGAACTTCCTAAAGAAGTTTTAGAAACATTAGAAATTATAGAAGTAGATAATTATATCGATATTTATCAAGCTTTATTTGATTAAAAGGTACGGTTTGTACTCTTTTTTTGGCTCTAGATAATTTAGTGGGGAGAAAAAAATAAGCATTAAGAAATTTTAGTGGG
>CAMUBM010000009.1 GCA_947087145.1 uncultured Mycoplasmatota bacterium | reverse complement strand
ACCCGAAGGAACAGATTTACAGTCTGCCGCGTTTGACCACTTCGCTATCCCTCCAAAAATGAATGGTGCCGACAGAGGGAATCGAACCCCCAACCTACTGATTACAAGTCAGTTGCGCTACCAATTACGCTATGTCGGCAAAAAAAATAATGGTGGGCGCTTAGGGACTCGAACCCCAGACCCTCTGCTTGTAAGGCAGATGCTCTAACCAACTGAGCTAAGCGCCCATGTGTACTGGACATAATCAACTATAGCAAAATAGTGAATTGATGTCAATACAGGAATTTGAAAAATTTACTTAAATTTTCAAAAAAACTCAATTTTTAATAAAATATACGTCATACCAAATTAAAAATACATAAATATTGTAAATTTTTCGTCCATTATTTTTTATATTCTGATAATGACTATCTAGCAACTGATTAATAAAATCACAATCAAAAAACAAAGAAACATACTCACGATTGAATACCTCTTTCACCATTTTGTAATATTTTTCTTCTCGTATCCATTTAGAAAAAGGCACTGGAAACCCGAGTTTTCTTCTTTTAGACCATTCTTCTGGAATTTTTTCACGTGCTATATCTCGAAACAAATATTTTGTCTGTTTGTCTTTTACTAAATGTTTCGTTGGGATTTGTTTGGCATAAGAAAATAAAACAGGATCTAAAAGAGGAACACGCAATTCTACACTATTGGCCATCGTCATTTTATCGGCTTTTAGCAAAATATCTTGAGGGAGCCAAAAATGCATATCTACATACATCTTTTGTGTCACCTCGTCACAAGTAGATACTTTATCATAATAAGGTTTAATAATATCTGCAATAGTCTCTTCATTTCGTAAAGCAGGATTTAATATCTCATTAGCTTCTTCCTCTGCCATAATCGTTCCATGTCCAATATAACGTTCATAAAAAGGTTTTCCATACATTTTTAACGTATTTTGACCTGGAAAATGAGGTAGTGGTTTTACAAGGTTGCCAATAAAGGAACGCAAACCAAGAGGAAACTTGCTATAAAAACGAAGAATACTTGGTACATAATACTCATTGTACCCAGCAAACATTTCGTCACTTCCTTCTCCTGACAAAACAACCTTTACCTTATTACTCGCAAGTTCCGATAAAAAGTACAAAGGTACAGTAGAAAGATTAGCATGCGGTTCATCGGTATGGTACATGATTGTTGGAAGAATAGCAAAAAACTCATCACTCGTTATTTTCTTTTGATCATTTTTTATATGAAGCATTTCCGATAAATCTCTCGCATACTCGGTCTCGTCAAACCCGGGCATATCAAAACCGACCGAAAAAGTCTTGTCTGGCCGAGCAACCGAAACAACATACGAAGAATCAACACCGCCAGATAAATAAGAACCAACTTCCACATCACTTGTCGTTTGGTGATAACGAATAGACTCCTCTAACACCTCCCTAAGTTCCTTTTTGTACACATCATAAGGTTTATCTGTTTTTAAATAATCTACCTGGAAATATTCTTTTATAGTCATTTTTCCGTTTTTATACTTAAAATAATGCCCAGGTTTTAACTTATAAACATTCTTAAAGAAAGTCTCTTCATGAACAGAATATTGAAAAATTAAAAACATCTTTAAAGCATCTGTATTAACTTCTTTTTCAAATTCAGGATATTCTAAAAAAGACTTAATCTCCGAACCAAACAGAAAGTTTTTGTCCTTCATATAGTAATAGAAAGGCTTAATTCCAAAATAGTCTCTTGCTCCCACAAGTTCTTTCGTATTCTTATCATAAATCACAAAAGAAAACATCCCTCGAAGTTTAGAAAACAATTTGTCTTTGTATTCCTCGTAACCATGAAGAATAACTTCTGTATCCGTTTTCGTTTTAAAAACATGGCCTTTTTTTTGTAAGTCTTTTTTTAAACTTTCATAATTATAAATCTCTCCATTAAATATTACCAAACGACTTTTATCTTCATTGTAAATCGGTTGTGCGCCACTTTTAGACAAATCCAAAATAGAGAGTCTTCTGTGCCCTAAAGCAACAGCATCATCAACATAATACCCCTCTGCATCCGGACCACGATGTTTTATTCGATCCGCCATTTTTTTTATAATTTCCTTTTTTTCTTTCTTAGACTTCTTATCAACAAATCCTACAATTCCACACATAAAATCACTCATTTCCAATAACTATTTTTATATTCTTTGTAATAATGCAACCATCTTTTTCGTAACATTAAAAAACGTTTAAAGTTTTTATCTTCTTTAAAATCCATCGGTTTTACAACATTTTTCCACAAACGCATGGCCTCTTTTTTGAAGGATTTGTTCTCTATATATTTTTTAGCAATTCCCTTAGGTACAAAAGATAAAAGAACTTTTTGATCCAAAAACGTATAATCATTTTGCATACGATAAAGAACATCGTCGACTAAAACACGCACCAAATTTTTTCCTAACGCCGTTACGTAATAACTGCATCTTCCTTGACGAGCATTAATTTCCAATACTTTGAATGTATTGTCACGAATATCATACTTCATATCTACTTCCGCAAACCCGCGATATTTGATAGCTTCCATAAATTTCTTGATATCTTTAGACATTTTTTTTACATTTCCTATAGTGGTATTAAAACCATTGATTAAAACCGCTGCATTTCCAACCATTCCTTTAGTACGTTCTTGTAAACCAATTTGAGCAAAACTCATAAATTCCACATTTCCTTGGCTATTCACATACACCACGGCGTCAAAAAGATAGGAATCATCCCCCGGAATAAACTCTTGCAAAATCATTTGATCCGTATAGCCACCGTGTTTAATAATAGCAATCGTTTCTTGTAACTCTTCTTCACTATTTACTTTATAAATCTTATTTTTCCCCTCAAAATACAAATGATTGTACATTACGACATTGGCAGGCTTGACAACAAGTGGATAAGTCAAATCTGTAAAGTTATTTTCATTTTGTTTACAATCATAATAAATAGTTTTCGGAAATAACAATCCTGAATTTGCATAGGTTTTATAAAATGTTTCTTTGTTCGTTAAACTTTTGATAATTTCATAAGAAGGAAGGTTATAAACAAATTGCTCATTCAATTTTTCAGGATTTTTCGTAATAAACTCCGCATAGGTTTCATTGGTAGGAATAACAACGATTTTTTTTCCTTGATGCTCTTTTGCAAAATCATTTAAAGTAGCAAAAAAAACATCTTGTGACCAAATATTTACGTTTTTAATATGTAGTATATCAGAATACTTCGTAAAAGAAAGACGTTCATTTCCAATCAGGTATGCTTTTTTGTGATAAGCTTCATAACAACACCTAGCCATATAATAGGCATTGGCATCGGTTCCTAATATTAAAATTTCAAAGTCCATGTAAACCATCTCCTAGTATTGAATTTCCATTTCGTCTTCATCTTCTATATGTACTCTAGGTACACGATTACTAATTTGATTGAACAAGTGATATACGTTTGTTCCTAAGCGACTAGCAACGATTCGTATAGATATAGTATCCCCAAAAATTTCCACTTTATCTTTTATTTTTATTGTTTCGTCAACCAAAACCATTGTCATATCCATCGAATCTGCAACAATCGGATATTTCTTACCACGTATAGAGACAAAACCAAACTCTTTTGTGACGCCATCAGCATATCCAATGGGAAGTGTTGCAATATAGGCATCATTCTTGACTTTGTAACTAGCATTATATCCAACACACTCGTCCCTTTTTACTTTTCTTATAGAAACCACTTCCGAATACAAGGAAAAAGCAGTCTGTAACTTTAAATCATTTTGTAAAATCGTTTTACTTACATGATGCCTTTTCAAATAAAGATTTCGCTTGATATTTCGTAGTGTATTTTTAAGCCCCTTTCCTACATTTCTACTACCACTAAAGCCATAAAGTACAATGCCTAAACGGACTCCATTTACAAAATCGAGTTTTTCATGCGTCACCATCGTTAAACTTCGATCCAAATGAACGATAGGAATCGACTTTAAATCGATATCTGCAACGATTTCTTTAAAAGTTTTCAGTTGCTTATCATAATGATAATCTAATACACCTGTGGTTGCAAAATGCGAATAAATACCTTCTAAATACAATTTGTTATTTTTATAAATTATCTTCACAGCCTCGTTCATTTCACTCGCTGATTTTAATCCCAAGCGGTTCATTCCAGAGTCTACTTTCAAGTGAATAGGGATTTCAAAAGAAACTTCTAACTGATTTAATTGTTTTAAATACTCCAAATCAGCAACAGTCAAAGTTACTTTTCCATTGATGGCATCGTCGATAAATTCTAAATCAATCGGCTCTAAAACCAAAATAGGAATTTCTGAATTGTATTTACGAACTTCTAAAGCTTCTTCTAATGAAGAAACTGCCAAGTAATTCACACCACCTTGAATAAGATTATTTATCACCTTTATTCCATGATGATAAGCATTATTTTTCACCACTCCAAAATAATACTTATATTGATCATATTTCTTTACAATTTCTTTTACATTATTTTCTAAAATTTTCCCATCAATACGAGCATACGTTTTTCTATACATACGAAATATCCTCCTTATGTCTAATTATATCGAAAAAAAAGAAAAAAGGAAAATAAACCTGCGCTATTTTCCAGTAAACTTTTCCACAATTTTAAATTTAGCATACAAAACCGGACTATCTTCTGTAAATTCCTTTTCATCCCATTTGGTAGTTTCCTTGAATTGTTTAAATAATTTTTTCTTATACTCTTTGAATGTTTTATCTCCATGGATTTTATAATTTACTTTATCTTCTGTTAAATCTTTAAATGGAATTTGCTCCTCTTCGTTGAATTCAATTAAAGCATAAAAATTTTCTTCCTCATCTAGTAAAAAATAACGCGTTCCTATACTAGAGTGACAATAAGGGAAAATACGATAATCTTTAGTACCATCAAGCATGGCTTGTAAAACTTCTTCTTTTTCGATATGCATAGAATAACAATCTGCGTACTTCTCTACTTTTGTATTTTCATAACGAATGAACTTTTCTTGTTTTATTAATCTCTTTTCTAAAATCTCATAATGCCATTCTTTTATTCTATCTAAAATAGATTTCTTTTCCTTTTCATAAATAATTTCCCATTTTCTATCAAGTTCTTCCATTTCTTTACTGACTTTGTAGTCTTTTAGTCCAATAAGCCTCAAATAATTTTGTACTTTTTTTAAATATCGTAACTCTTGCTTACTATACTCTTCTAAACAATCCTTGGGGATTTCAAAAGTTTCTGGATAGTCATAAACCGCTTTCACAATTTCATTAAAATTATGTCCATGACTCTCTGTTACTTTGTAAACCTTTTTATCCTCTTCTTTGTAACGAAGATAAGATAGAGAACGATAATGATAAATAAAACCCGTACTACATACGTCCCCTAATGCTTCATAAAGTTCACTTTGCGTTTCAAACTCTTTTCGATTTTTATCATAATAAACCCATTCGAAAGTGTCTCTTTTTTCACTCCAATACGGATAAGGCAAACTACAATTTTTAAAATGC
The DNA here is from genome assembly GCA_947087145.1 of uncultured Mycoplasmatota bacterium. Taxonomy (GTDB): domain Bacteria; phylum Bacillota_I; class Bacilli_A; order RF39; family UBA660; genus MGBC108787. The sequence goes on along the minus strand of CAMUBM010000009.1, from coordinate 6,078 downwards.
CTATACCACCAATTTCTTCTTTTTCCATAATAAACCCATTTTAATTTATCCCATAAAGCCATATTTCCTTCACCTACTCTTCAATTATTTCACTAATTTAATATTATTAAAAATATTTTTTAAATAATAAATAACCATAAAGCGCTGGACAAATCTCTTTTATATTTAGTTTTGTATGATGTATTGCAAACATAAAAATATCTTTTAATTCATAAGAATTATTTATAAAACATAAACGAATTTTATTTTTAGATACTACATGATTTGGCAAACAATGCATATTCCATTCATCCATGACATTATTTTCTAAAGAAGAATAATTTGGAGAATATCCCATTAATTCTAAATGTCTTTTTTTATAATTTCTAGTCTTTATTTCATCTACATCGTCATATCGAAAATCTATTTTTTCTTCCAAATCTAAATGCAATAAAATAGACTCATTTAACAATTTTTCAAAAACTTTAAATGCTCTTTTTCTATGAATTTTAGTTCTTTTTAATATTCCAAAATAACAATCTGCTATAATTTGAGGAAACCATCTTTGTCTTAAAAAATGAGAACCTAAAGTATAGATAAAAGGTATCTTTGGCATATAAAAATAAACATTTATCCAACAATCAAATAATACCAAAAGATTGTCTAACCCTTCAACAAAAAATACCTTTTTCGTCTTCTCAAGATATTTGGCATGTTTACTAATTTTAGGAATAAGTCCATATTTTTCAATAGAATTTAAATTGGATTTCGATGTAAAATGAAAATAATGTAAATCAATATCTTGTAAACTTAATTCATATCTTTCCATAACAACTTCTCCCTATTTACGATTATACAACAAATTTCGAGGGTTTACTTCCATTTTCCTTTTTGGAACGCTATTTTCAAAAATTGACTGCTGAAATAGGACAAAGTACGCACCAATTTACAAAATTGGTCTTTTGACAAGTAGAAAACCATGTTCTATAATGCCCCTATGAACGCAGAAAAATTATTAGAAAACATCAACGGATATGCTTTAGATAGCGAACAAAAAGCCTCTATTTTAGAAGCAGAAAAATTCTCCCTGATTGTAGCAGGAGCAGGAAGTGGAAAAACACTAACTCTAGTAGGAAAAATACGTTATCTTATAGAAATAAAACAAATGGACCCAAAAGATATTTTATGTATCTCTTTTACAAATGAAGCTACTAAAAGTTTAAAAGAAAAAATAAACATTCCTAAAGTTCAAGTTTATACATTTCATAAACTAGCCATAGAAATACTCAACAAAGAAAACATAGATTACCAAATTGCCCCTGATGCTTACTTAGAAGAAAAAGTAGATACTTTTTTCAATAAATTTCTTTGGAACAATACTTTCTTAAAAAAACAATTTTTAAAAATTAAGAAAACCCCTATTCTTTCTCTGAAAAAATACAAAGAGTATCTAAAAACAAGAGAATACCAAGAATTAAAAAAATGGATGACTACTTTTATCCACCTTTACAATACTAATAATTTAAAAATAGAAGAATTTAAAACGATGTTCCAAAGAAAAAAAGAAATTCCTTTGCTTTATCTTATCTATGCCATCCTAAACTTTTATGAAAAAGAAAAAATGGTAGAAGAATACTTAGACTTCGACGATTTAATTAAAAAAGCAACCAAACTTTGCAAACAAAAAACAATTTGTCATTACAAAGAAATCATTATCGACGAATTTCAAGACACTTCTAAACTTCGCTTAGAATTTGTAAAAAGTATTGTAAACAATAGTGATGCCAATTTAACAGTTGTTGGGGACGATTTCCAATCGATTTATAAATTTTCAGGTTGTGATTTGAATATCTTCCTAAATTTCCAAGAATTCTTCCCAAAGGCAAAAATATTTAAAATCCAAACTACCTATCGAAATAGTCAGGAACTCATAAAACTCGCTGGAGATTTCGTCATGAAAAACAAAAGTCAAATACCTAAAGATTTAAAATCCAATAAACATCTAGAACACCCCTTACAAATAAGAAAATACTACAACAAATATAACGTTCTTTTAAAAACGATTAAAAAAATAAATACAGGTGAAATCCTTATTTTAGGAAGAAACAACTTTGACATTTACAAATTCATTCCCAAAGAAAAAATAACTTGGAAAGAAAATGGATACTTTAAACTGGAAAACTACTCTTTTTCTCTTCGTTATTTAACAGTTCACAAATCAAAAGGATTAGAAAGTGACAATGTTATTCTTATTAATTTAGAAAATACAGAACTTGGATTTCCTTGTCAAAAAAAGGATACTCCTTTGACCCATCTCATACAAGAAAAAGAAAACTTTTTATATGAAGAAGAACGTCGTCTTTTCTATGTGGCACTCACTAGAACCAAAAATGTTTGTTACCTACTTGTCCCTTATTTCAATGCTTCCATATTTGCTAAGGAAATTAAGAAAATGAAATAAATATTTATTGTATATTAACAATTTTTACCTTATAAGACCCAACAGGACCATCTACCTCTACAATAGAATTTTTCTTTTTTCCATAAAGAGCCTTTCCCATTGGGGATACATATGATATTTTCTTATCAAAAAAAGATATTTCTAGAGAACTAACAATTTGGAACGTTTCTTTTTCTCCCTCTTCTAAATATTCGATAGTAACAATACTCCCTAGCGATACAAAATCTTTCTCTAAAGAATTAACAATGACAACATGTTGAAGTAAATTTTCCAATTTTCTAATCATTTTATCACACATATTTTGGGCATCTCGTGCTGCATCAAATTCAGAATTTTCACGTAAGTCACCAAAATCATACGCAATCCTTAAATCTTCAATAATTTTACGTCTTTTTTCATAAAGATTTAATAACTCTTTTTCCGCTTGTTCATATCCATTCTGCGTCATTTTAATTTGTGTCATAACAATCACCTCTTTCTTTTTTGCAAACAAAAAACTCCCGAAAATAATCTTTCGAGTTCTAAGCAGAAATTAAATAAATTGTAAGTAAAAAGTCAACACAATGATAACTATATTTATAAAAAAAGTCAAGATTACAAAAAAAAGAAATCCATAAAAATTAGATTTCTTCAATTTTCATTAAATTTGTAGTTTTTGTAACTCCAGTCGGAAATCCTCCCGTAATTACTACAATATCTTTTTTCTCTAAGGACATAAATTTTTTAGCGGAAGATACACTTTCTTCCAACACTTCATCCACTGAATTTAAAATGGGAACATGAATAGGATAAACTCCCCAGTTTAAAGCAAGTCTCCTTTCAATCTCTTCATTTGGACAAGCAGCAAGTACAAGACAACTTGGTTTTAGATTACTTATTTTTCTTGCTGTAAACCCACTAACAGTCGCAGCAACGATTGCTTTCGCATGTAACATATTTGCACTCTCTACAACACTACTTGCAATGGTTTGCGTAATACCAATCTCCTTTTTGTATTGAAACAAATGATTAAAATTTGCAAATTTTTCTGTCTCTTCACAAATATTCGCCATAAACTCTACTGTTTCTACTGGATATTTTCCAACAGTAGACTCTCCTGATAACATAACAGCATCCGTTCCATCAAGAACAGCATTTGCAACATCGCTGATTTCTGCTCTTGTAGGACGAGCATTCTTTTTCATAGACTCTAACATTTCTGTTGCTACAATGCAAATTTTCCCTTGCTCACGACATTTTTTAATCATTTCTTTTTGTACAAGTGGTAACGTTTCCATTTTCGTCTCGGTCCCTAAATCACCACGAGCAACCATGATACCCTCAGAAACTTCTAAAATTTCTTCTAAATTATCCACTCCTAATCCATTCTCTATTTTACAAATAATGGGCATATCCTCTCTTCCGTGTTCTTTTAAAATCTCTCGAACCTCTAAAACATTTTCTTTATTGGATACAAAAGAAATAGCTAAAATATCTCCCTCATGCTCACAAGCGTAAATAATATCTTCACGGTCTTGTTCACTTACATAAGGCATAGCAAGTAAAACACCAGGTACACTCAAACTTTTCTTATTTCCCAATATTCCACCATGAATAATTTTACAAGTAAGTCCATCTTCTTCTTTGCTTATAACCTCAATTTTCATAAGTCCGTTTTCTAGTAAAATTTCATTCCCTACATTGATAGAGTCCAAAGCACTTGGATGGTTTACACTAATTTTTTCTTCAGTTCCTAAAACATTCTCTTTAACAACTCGAATATTTCTTCCTTCTACTAAGTTGATTTCTCCATTTTCTAACATTCCACTACGGAATTCTGGACCTTTAGAGTCATACAAAACAGCAACATTCATTCCAGTTCTCTTACGTACTTCTTTTACAGAAGCAAGACACTTTTCTCTTTCTTCAATCGTTGCATGAGAAAAATTAATACGTGCAACATTCATACCAGCAAGAACCATTTTTTCCATAACATCTGGTTCATTACTAGAAGGTCCTATACTACATACTATTTTTGTCTTTTTCAAATTACTTCACTCCTTAATTTTCAAACGAAAATCATTCTACCATTAATTTATTCTTTTTGTAAACCCATTTTACTAATTCTTCACATTTTCTGTTACAAGAATATTATTTTCTTTTACTAAAGCAATTAACTTTTTTTGCCTAGGTTCTAAAAGTGGCAAAAGTTTTTCTGAAATTTCCCTAACTTTTTCTAAATCTAAATTGCCATTTGTAACTAAATTCGTACAAAAAAGAGGCAATAAATCTCTATCTTGTAATACACTACTCTTCCCCTTTACTTTATTCATTTCTTCTAATGCAAAAGCAATTTCTTCTTCATACTGATCATATTGCAAAAAAGCATAAACTTCCTGATAAACTTTCTGACGAAATTCTAAATCTTGTTCTTTTTCTTTTAATTTTTCCTTAAAAATCTCTTCTTGTTCTTTCCAATGTCGATACAAAATTTCTTGTTCGTCTTTACTAGCACAATTTAAAAATAGTTTTTGTTGTTCTTCTAAAGAAGTAGAAATCTCTTCTTCTTGAAAATCACGCCATTTTTCATAAAAAAGATGGAGATAATCTACTGCCATCACTAACATTTCAGGAGCAAGTTGAATTTCACAAGGAACACCTTCTAAAGAAAAATGGACATGAATACCACAATAGCCAGAATTTTTTATTTTAAAATGACCAGTAGCATCTTTAAAAGTTTCCTTAATCCGTTTTAATAAAGAAACAACATCTTTGTAATCAGCAATAATCGTAATTCGTAGTAAATCATTAATTCCACTACTTTCAAAAGTAAAAACGGAAGGACATCCACTCTTTACATACAATCGTTGCATCTTGCCTAAAATAGAAGTAACAGACTTTGGCTTAGGATTGATATACTCCTTAAATTCTCTGATATTCCAAGGAATATCATATTTTTTAAAAATAGTTTCCAATTGTTCTTTATTAGTCATTTTACACCTCCTTTTTATCTTTTAAAGAATTAAAAAAAGCCCAACGTATGGACTACAACTTACACATTTGGTGCCCAAGGCCGGACTTGAACCGGCACGGGTTTTAACACCCGCAGGATTTTAAGTCCTGTGCGTCTACCTATTCCGCCACTTGGGCATGGCACTTGTCTTAATTACATAAGACTCCTTAAGTATAATATTAAAAACCAAAATAATCAAGCATTTTTTTTAGTATTGTCATAAAAAGCCAATATTTTCAGTTGACATAGAAAAAACTACTATGTTATAATCAATTTGTCGCTGGAGGAATACCCAAGTCTGGTTGAAGGGGCCGGTCTTGAAAACCGATAGGTCGCGCAAGCGGCGCAGGGGTTCGAATCCCTTTTCCTCCGCCATTTGATTTTTATTTATCGCGGGATGGAGCAGCTCGGTAGCTCGTCGGGCTCATAACCCGAAGGTCGTAGGTTCAAATCCTTCTCCCGCAACCAATGGTCCCGTAGTGTAGCGGTCTATCACGTCTGCCTGTCACGCAGAAGATCGAGGGTTCAAATCCCTTCGGGACCGCCATTGTTGGCTTCATAGCTCAGTCGGTAGAGCAGAGGACTGAAAATCCTTGTGTCGCTGGTTCAATTCCCGCTGGAGCCACCAGATAAGATAATTAAACTC